>CAZHAL010000040.1:0-8177 GCA_964530355.1 uncultured Bacteroidales bacterium
TAAAAATCAATAGTTTCTTATATTATTTTTTTACAGATTTTTTTATGAGTTTAATAGCCTCCGCCGGTGTGGAAACTATTTCATACATTTTTTTGTGTTCTTTTGATATGAATCCCGTTTTGATAAGGGCGTCCACCAAAATTTCAAACTGTTTAAAAAAGTTATTATGATTTATAAGTATAATAGGTCGTGTTTCGGAAAGCGTGCTGTTTGGAACAATCTGTCTGTGTTTGTTATAAATTTCCTTTCCGACCAATAAATCAAACAATTCATCAAAAGTTCCGAAACCGCCGGGAAGGACTATGAAAGCATCGGAGTTGTCGATAAAACGTCTTTTCCTTTTTTGAATATTGCAAGCAAATCTTGTCAATGTTCCCTTTATCGGTTTTTCGAATGCGGCAATAATTTTTGTTGTAATACCCAAAACTTTACCTTTGTTTTTAATAACACCCTTAGCAGTTGCACCCATCAACCCCGTGCTGCCGGCGCCATAGACAAGTTGCATATTATTTTTTGCAAGAAGTTCTCCTACTTTGAATGCCATGTCATAATAAGTTTTTTTATTTCCTGTTTGTGCGCCACAAAAAACACTTACTGAAATTTTTTTATTTCTTTTTGATAAGCTCATTTCTTCTCCTTATTTTTTAGATTTTACATTTTAATAATATATCTTAAAAATGAACTTCTTTCAACTAATAAATATATTGCATTTTAAAATTTATTTGTTTATAATGCCCTCTGTGGTCGGTTGGCAGAGAGGCTATGCAGAGGACTGCAAATCCTTGTACACTGGTTCGATTCCGGTACCGACCTCCATAATAATAATTACAAAAGGAGTATGTGTTTGGCAAATAAAGATAATGGTATTTCATTAAATGTTAATGAAAAAATTCGTGCAAAAGAAGTAAGACTTATCGGCGCAGACGGTGAAAATGTCGGTATCGTTTCAATCAGTTCGGCTTTGAATATGGCACGTGATGCAGGTCTTGATCTTTCGGAAATTGCCCCTCAATCTAATCCCCCTGTTTGTAAAATTATGGATTACGGTAAATGGAAATACGAAGAACAGAAAAAGTTAAAAGAAGCAAAATCCAATCAAAAGGTTGTTGAAACAAAGGAACTTAAAATCCGTCCGAATATTGATGTGCATGATTTTCAAGTTAAGATGAAAGCTGCAAGACGTTTTATTGAGGACGGCGATAAAGTTAAATTTTCCGTCAGATTTAAGGGACGTGAAATTACAAATCAAGAATCCGGTCTTTTACTTCTTAATCGTATAAAAGAAGAGCTTGGCGATATTATGAAAGTTGACAAGGAACCTTTGATGGAAGGAAGACAAATGGTGATGTTTGTATCGCCTGTGAAATAATTTATTGATATGATAACACAAGAAGATTTTAATAAAAATTTAGGTTATATTTTGCGTCCGCGTCCTTCAAAGGTTGCGGTGGCGGTGTCCGGCGGATCTGACAGTATGGCGCTTACCCTTCTTTGTAACGAATGGGCGAAAAAATATAATGTTGAAATGGTTGCGATTACCGTTGATCACAATATTCGTAAAAATTCCGCAAAGGAAGCCTTAAAGGTTCATAAGTGGATATCGGCTTATAACATAAATCATATTGTGTTGACCTATGAAGGGGAAGTCCCGACATCAAATATAGAGGCGGTTGCAAGAAATTACAGATATCAAATGCTTTTTGATTATTGTCAGAAAAATGAGATTGATTATCTTTTTGTTGCACATAATGCAGATGAGCAATCGGAAACATTTTTCCTTAACCTTTCACGGGGAAGCGGGCTTTACGGACTTTGTGCTATGCCCGAGGTTTATGATAAGCAGGATATAAAAATTGTTCGTCCTATGCTTAGATATTCAAAGGATGAAATAAAGCAATATCTTAAATCATTAAAACAAAAGTGGGTGGAAGATCCATGCAATTTTGACACCAAATACAAAAGGGTCCGAATCAGAAAACTTAAAAAGCTGATACAGGAATTGGAGCTTTCAAACGAGCGTATTGCGAATACCATTTTAAATATGCAAAGGGTTCGCGGGGCACTTGACTTTTTTATAAATGAACTTATTTCAAAATCCACGATTGAAAAGGATGATAATTATGTGGCCTTGTCAACAAATCTTATATACACATATCCTGATGAAATAGTGATACGTGCGATTGCAAAAATATTACAGGATTTATCCGGTAAAAGCTATCCTGCACGATTTGAAAACCTTCACAACCTTTATAAAACAATTATAAATAAACGTCTTGGTAAAGGGGTGACTTTATCAAATTGCAAAATTTCGTTTAGGTATGGTTTAATCCGAATCGAAAAGGAAAGAACCAGAGGTAAAAAAACTGCTGGTAAAAATTAAAAATTTAATATATGCTTGTCTTATTAAAAAACAGTTATTTTTGAGGTAATAAAAATGGGAAAATATTGGAAATATTTATATGTATTGGCTTTTATATTTGTCTTTTTCAATCTTATTGTAAAATCGCCTGATAATATGATGAGTGAAAAAAAACTTAATGAAATAAAGTTTTCTGATTTTATTTCAAAGGTAAAAAGCGGGGATGTTGAAAACCTTATCGTAAAGGGTGATATGGTTGAGGGAACTTTGAAGGTAAAGGATAAAAAGGATGAAAATGCAAAGCCGCAAAAATTTACATCAAAGGTTATTTTTTATCCCAGACTTTTTGAAATATTAGAAGAAAAGGAAATTCCGACAGAAATAAAAATTGAGGAGGCTTCAGGATTCAGTCTTTTGAAAATTGTGGATATTTTCGCAACGTTTTTGTGGATTATTATTCTTGTCCTTATGTTCAAAAGTTTAAGAAGTGATAAGTTCAGCATAGGTAAATCAAATATTAAAATGTTTACTCCTGATATGCAGAAGGTAAGGTTTTCCGATGTGCTTGGCGCAGATGAGGCAAAACAGGAAGTGGCGGAAATTGTCGATTTTCTTTCTGACCCGATGAAATATTCCCGACTTGGGGCAAAAATTCCAAAGGGGGTATTGCTTATCGGTGCGCCGGGAACGGGTAAAACTTTGCTTGCAAAGGCGATTGCCGGGGAAGCCGGTGTTCCGTTTTTTTCCACCAGCGGATCCGAATTTGTTGAAATGTTTGTCGGTGTCGGTGCAAGTAGAGTAAGGGCACTTTTTGAACAGGCAAAAAAATCTGCTCCTTGTCTTGTATTCATTGATGAAATTGATGCGGTGGGTCGTCATCGCGGATCCGGATACGGTGGCGGAAATGATGAAAGAGAACAAACACTTAATCAATTACTTGTCGAAATGGACGGGTTTGAAACCAATACCGGAATTATAGTTATTGCGGCAACGAATCGTGTTGATGTGTTGGATGATGCTCTTCTTCGTCCCGGCAGATTTGACAGACAAGTTTACATTGACCTTCCTGATTTAAAGGGGCGTGAAGCAATCCTTAATAAATATATAAGCGAGGTGAATATTCTTTCCGATGTGGATATTGCATCAGTTGCACGCGGAACACCGGGATTTAGTGGTGCAGAGCTTGCAAACCTTGTAAACGAGGCGGCAATTATTGCGGCACGTAAAAACAAAAAGAAAATATCGCAGGAGGATTTTGAATATGCTAGGGATAAAATACTTATGGGATTGGAGCATAAATCACGCTCTATGTCACCGGAAGAAGTTAAAAACACCGCATATCATGAGGCAGGACACGCCCTTTGTTCCGTTCTTCTTCCTGAGGTTGATCCTATACACAAGGCGACAATAGTCCCTCGCGGTCAGGCATTAGGACTTGTTCAACAACTTCCGGAGCGGGACAAGGTCAGTGTGAATATCACAGAAATTCGTTCCAATATTGCGGTTGCCCTTGCCGGCCGAATCAGTGAGGAAACTTTCTTTGGTAAAGATAAAGTCACAACAGGTGCCTCCTCTGATATACAGGCAGCGACAAAATATGCAAGAAATTCGGTTGTATTCTGGGGGTTGTCACCGAAAATCGGGACTGTTTATTATGGGGAACGTGAGAAATATCCTATTTCAGAGGAAACTTCGCGTGAAATTGATTTGGAAGTAAAACGTATGATTGATGACGGTTATAATCTTGCAAAAGCAACCATAACAAAGAACAAAGCAACGCTTGAAAAACTTGCAAAAGCATTGCTTGAATATGAAACCTTGACTGGCGATGAAGTTCGTGCCATAGTTAAAGGGAAGAAAATAAAGTTGACTAAGAAGGTTGATATTGTTAAAAATAGGATAGAAAAGAAATCGACTTTTCCTTTGACAATAATAAAGCCTGTAAAAAAGTCAGCTAAAACCAATAAAGAAGAAAAGAAAAAATAATGAGTTTAAAAAGTAAAAATAAAGACAAAGCAAAATTAAATTTACAAATCCTTAGTCGTATTTGGCGGGAACACACAAAGAAATATATAGGTGCATTGATTGGTGCGATGTTGCTTACCGCACTTACCGCCGGAACGGAGGCTTTTTCGGTTTCACTTTTAAAGCCGATATTTGATAACGGATTTATTGCAAAGGACAGTAAAATCCTTGTATTCCTTTGTGCACAGATAATAGGACTTTATTTTATAAAAGGGTGGCTTTATTTTTTCCAAACTTTAATACTTTCGCATATAAGCACAAGGACGGTTCAATCGATTCAGCAAAGGGTTTTTTCGCATTTGTTATCACTTGATATTGCATTTTTCAATAAAACTTCAAGCGGACAAATGCTTTCCCGTGTGATAAGCGATTGTTCATCCATTACAAATATTGCGATTAACTTTATTACTACAATATTTAAGGATGTTATTACCTGCGTTGCGATGTTTGCATTGATGATTTATTATTCATGGAAAATGTGTTTGGTTATTTTCATATTTTTACCGGTAGGTGCACTTGCAATTTCAATTATTGTGAAAAAAACAAAAAGCATTACCGCAAAGACCACTCAAAAAGGTGCAGACTTTATAAGTATGCTTGCCGAATCATTTCAAAGTGTGAAAATTATTAAATCCTATTGTATGGAAAAATTCGAATCGAACAGGATTAAAAATCTTTTGGAAAGTCTATTTAAGCTTCAAATGAAATCGGTAAGGACTACAACTATGTCTACGCCGGTTATTGAAACATTATCCGGATTTATTATGTCGGGTATCATTATTTTCGGCGGTTGGCAAATATCTATGGGCTATCTTACAACCGGCGGATTTGTGACATTTTTGGGTGCTTGGGTCAGTGTGTATAAGCCACTTAAATCTCTTTTGCATTTTAGGGTGCAACTTCAGGCGGCGCTTGTCAGTGCGGAAAGAGTTTACGAGCTTATTGATACAAAGTCTTCTATCACAGATAAAAAAGATGCAATAACCCTTAAAAATGTAAAGGGTGATATAGAATTTAAGAATGTGTCATTTGAATATGAAAATGGGAAGCCTATTGTTAAAAACCTTAATATGGTTATACCGCACGGAAAGACGGTTGCTCTTGTCGGGGCAAGCGGTGGCGGTAAATCAACGATTGTAAATCTTATCCCAAGATTTTTCGATGTGACAAGCGGGGAGATTTTAATTGATGGTAAAAATATAAAGGAATACTCTCAAAAATCATTGCGTGAAAATACATCCCTTGTAAGTCAGGAAGTGATACTTTTTGATGATACCATTAAAAACAATATCGCCTATGGTAAGGGGGAAAAGGATTTTGAAACTGTATCGGATAAGGAAATTATTACTGCTTCGAAAAGTGCAAATGCATACGATTTTATTATGGCGATGAGTGACGGATATGAAACTCGTATAGGCGAAAAGGGTGTGCGACTTTCCGGCGGACAGAAACAACGAATTTCCATTGCACGCGCGATTATCAAAAATGCCCCTATCCTTTTGTTGGATGAGGCGACATCCGCACTTGATACCGAATCGGAATTCGAAGTGCAAAATGCGCTTGATAACCTTATGAAAAATAAAACGACTGTGGTTATTGCACACAGACTTTCCACAATTAAAAATGCTGATATGATTTACGTTATTGATAAGGGAAGTATTGTAGAGTCCGGCACTCATACTCAACTTCTTAAAAAAGAAGGTATGTATGCAAAACTTTATAATATGCAGTTCAAAAACAAAGATAATGAATAAGTTTTAATTCTTAATATTTATATTGATTTTAGTAAAAAAATCCTATTTAATATAGTTTGTAATAACAACAAACTAAGGAAAGGATTAAAATGAAATCGTTATTTATAATGACCGTATTTGCAGGGTTGTTATCTTCCTCTTATTGTTTAGCGGAGGAAAGTTCTCAAATAAAAACATCAAACTATATAAGTATACCAAAAACTTCTTATATGTCTTTGAAGTTAGGTTACGCGGATGTGAAAACCAATGAAAGTATTTATTATACTACTTTTGACGGCAGTAACGCTGATGATGCAAGCAAAAAGATTGCGGACGGCGGACTTTCAGGAAGTTTAAGTATCGGTAGGATATTCGGATTTTTTAGACCTGAACTTGAACTATCTTTTGCATATATGAATATGAAAAATAAAATCAAAGATGAAGTTGTTGTAGGAACTGTTAACGAATCTATATTCGTCGGTATTGGAAATATTGAACATAAATCAAAATTCAACAACTACTCTTTGATGTTAAATTTCTTATTTGATATTCCAACGGGAACTGCATTTACTCCTTATTTAGGTTTTGGAGGAGGATACGGATATAACAAATTAACTCTAAATCAAGAAGGTAAAGCAAAATCTATCCTTAATAATACCATCGCAAAGCTTGATGCTGAAACAGATGTCAGTAAATTCAGTTTGACTTATCAAGCTATGGTTGGATTTATATATAAGACAAAAGAAAATTTAGAATTTGATATAGGTTACAAATATACCGATTACGGTGAAATAGGCAATGTTTATATTGATGATACCGAGAAAATGAAAGCAAAGGCAAATATTATAAGTTTTGGTATGAGAGCTCCTTTTTAATATTTAACAAATGCAAAGAAAAAAGCTATCAAATGATAGCTTTTTTTGTTGCCTTATAAAGTATTAGCCCAGTTTTTTCTTTAATATTTCATTTACGATTTGTGGGTTGGCTTGTCCCTTCATCGCTTTTAATGTTTGACCTACGAACCAGCCAAAGAGTTGGACTTTACCACCCTTATATAATGCGACGTTATCTGGTGATGATGCGATTATGTCATCGATAACCTTTTCAATCGCGCCGGTGTCGGATACTTGTTTCAAGCCCTTTGCTTCAACAATTTTGCGAGGAGATTTTTCGTTTCCTTCATACATAAATTTGAAAACATCCTTTGCGATTTTTCCGCTTATGGTTCCGTCCTTTATAAGGTCAATAAGTTCGCCCAAGGATTTTGCCGGTATCGGGCTTTCTGTTATGTCCTTATTTTCCTTATTAAGCACAGCGAAAAGTTCCGTTTGCATCCAGTTTGCGACCATCTTCCCGTCGTGGGATTGTGTGTCCTTGACTGCATCTTCAAAGTATTCTGCGACCTCACGTTCTGCGGTTAAAATGTCTGCATCATAGTCGGAAAGTTTGTATTCTTCGATAAATCTTTTTCTTTTTGCATCAGGAAGTTCCGGCATAGAAGCCTGTATTCTTTCGACCAAACCTTCCTCCAAAATAAGAGGCATAATGTCAGGGTCAGGGAAATAGCGGTAATCTATTGCATTTTCCTTACTACGCATAGAACGAGTTGTGCCGGTGTTTGCGTCGAACAATCTTGTTTCCTGCACTATTTTTCCGCCGTCTTCTAAAATTTCAAGTTGGCGGTTGGATTCGTATTCAATAGCCTGGATTGCGAATCGGACGGAGTTCACATTTTTTGTTTCGGTTCGTGTGCCGAAAGTATCGCTTCCCTTTTCACGGAGGGAGATGTTTATATCACAACGCATACTTCCTTCATCCATATTACCGTCGCAAGTTCCGAGATAGCGAACAAGAGAGCGAATCTTTTTGATGTATTCACCTGCTTCATAAGGGCTTGCAATATCAGGTTTGGAAACAATTTCCATTAACGCTACACCTGCACGGTTGAAATCTACCATTGATTTTGTTGGGGATAAATCGTGGGTAAGTTTGCCGGCGTCCTGTTCAACGTGAAGTTTTTCAATGCGAATCTTTTTTGATACGCCCTCCTCGTTTATAAT
>CAZHAL010000041.1:0-8087 GCA_964530355.1 uncultured Bacteroidales bacterium
TTGCGACTTACCCGATAGCTCCCAAGGGTAATCAACGCTATCCTGTTTAGTCTTGCACCAGATAGAGATTGCCGCGTTTCACCCTGACTTAACAGGCTCGTCTCTGTGGCTCTTATCCTCGGATTACTCCCGATGGGCGTTACCCATTATCTTTCCCTTGTGGTGTCCGGACTTTCCTCTATATGGCGAACCATACAGCAGTTCTTTGACCATCCAATAGGTAATATATATTTTTTTTATTTAAAAATCAATAAGAATATGGTATTATCTTTTTTATGAGGAAATTTATTTTTATTGTCGGATTTTTTGCTTACAGTATTCCTTGTATGGCGGTCCCGGGGCGGTTGCAAGGATTTTCATATAGTGGCAAAATCAGACCGGAGACGGAAACTTTTAATACAAAGCCGGCTATCTATGATGAAGAGCCGACTTTTCCGCATTATTTGAATGAGGATTTATCAGATGCAAGAACCGGTGTTCCTTCAAGCGGGGATAAGTATACATTGACGCCTGTGTATTCTTTGCAGGATTTGTATGACAAGCGTAATGATTATGAAACCGGTGAAATTGAAGAAGAGGATGATGAGTATGATGAGGAAGAGGAAGAATGATGCCATTAAAATTTTGGCATTTCGCGACCTTCCCATATTTCATCCAAATAATTCTTTCCATTTATATTTTTACAAATTGCATCAGGGACAGATTGAAGAAGTCGTGTGATTGCCAAATCAGTTTCTGATGTTGTCATAGATTCCTTTATTTTTTTAAGTTTGCTTTCAACAAAAGGTTTTTTGTAAATTATTTTCCTTATTCCTGATTGTAAAATATATTTAAGACAGTTTTCACAAGGTGCATAAAGGGTATATAAAATGCAACCTTCTAAATCTCTTTTCGCAAACATAATTGCGTTCATTTCTGCGTGTATAATCAAATAGTATCTCATAGGGCGTTCGTCTGTCATTTTTGTTTCATCACAGCCTGCAACGAAGCCATTATAACCGAATGAAACAGGGCGGTATTTACTGTCTACTATGACGCAACCTGTTTTTGTTGATGGATCCTTTGATTTTTTTGAGACTTGTTCTGTGATGGAAATAAAATATTCGTCCCAGTTCATTTTTTAACTCCTTTATTTTTTCGCTTTTATATGATATGATTATAGAAAGGAATTTATGGATATACAATAAAAAAATGGATTACAGAGAAATAAAAAAAAGGTGGATTGAGTTTTTGAAATCAGAACGAAGAGTTTCTGATAATACTGTGGACGGGTATAACAGAGATGTGAATAAGTTTATTTCCTATATTATGGATATGGTCGGTAAGGAAAAACTTGACAGTTCCGATTTTGCGAATGTTTCAATTACTTTGTTTCGCGGATTTATTGCGCATATTAAAAATGAAAATGACGCAGAGTTGAGTTCGACAAGTATTGCAAGGTGTATTTCTGCGGTTAAGAATTTTTTTAAATTTATGAATGAAAATGGGATTTGTGAAAATCCGGCGGTGGAGATTTTAAAATCGCCTAAAATCCCGAAGAAGTTATCAAAGGCAGTTGATAATGTTGATGTTATTCATTTGTTGGATGCTTTTGATTTTATAATAGAGGATAAGTGGCAGGCGAAGCGGGATAAGGCTCTTTTTACCCTTATATACGGGGCGGGGCTTCGTATTTCGGAGGCATTGAATTTGAATATTTCCGATGTGAGGAATACAGATACTTTGATTATAAAAGGTAAGGGAGGTAAAACAAGAATTGTGCCGTTGTTGGATATTGTTCGTGATGTGATAGAGGGGTATTTGAAAGTGGCTCCGTTTGAATTTCGACCAACGGATCCGGTTTTTCGTGGTGCAAGAGGTGCGAGGTTGACGGCAAGGGTTGCCGAGCGTGATATTGAAAAGGCAAGGAATTATGTGGGGTTGCCTTCTACTACTACACCGCATAGTTTGAGGCATAGTTTTGCAACGCAACTTTTATCCGGCGGAACGGATTTGCGCACGATACAAGAGTTGTTGGGACACAGTTCGCTTTCTACAACCCAGCTTTATACTAAATTAGATATGGGGCAGATTATAAATACCTATAAAAAAGCTCATCCTCATTCAAAGTAGATTAAGGGAACATTTCATCAAAGTCCGCAAATGGTAAGCTGTCATATAAATCATTTGGGAAAATGTTGTATTTGTTAAAGACTAAGTATTTTCCCTGTGATGAACTTTCTATGGAATACCAGCTTTTGTTCCATGTTGAAGGGTTGAATTTTTTTGACCATACACATTTATTAAATGATGATCTTGATGTGCAATTATATGGCATATTTCCTGTTGTCAAAGAGAATGTATCAATACATTTTTTAAGTTGGTCTGATGACAGACTTGGTTTGCAATATGCAGGAAGCACGGTTTCGGTGCAATATTTCATTTTTTGTTCGTTGTTTTTAATAGGATAACCTTTGTGATCCAAATTTTGACATGCTTTTCTGACTTCTTTTTCATAATTTGAAGAAGATTGTTTTTGTGAACATGCGCAAGATTTGAAGATTTCAACTTCTGTTAATATTGCACTTCTGTCTTCGACGTCAATGTAATCATTTGTCAGTATTCTTGAAACGTAATTTTGTAATTTCTTTGTGGAACAGGAACCGCTATATTGTTTTAACACAGAATCCCATTCTTTTGCATATTCCATACTGTTATATATATAAGCATTTAAGTTGTTAATGGTATCACAATCAGTAGTTTGTCTTACTGTTGTTTGTGTGCGGGCAGGTGCGGATACACTTCCGCCACAAATTGCAGGGCAGTTTTGTGTAAGGTGTAATGCTGCGTTTGAAGCATATCTGTCACCGAATTTTGAATAGCTTGTTCCGAATACGGAATTGATTTCCCTTAATGTTAAAGCAATCCAGAAATCATATTCTTTCTTTCCGTTGTAATCGTCGCCAAGACAGAAAAATTCGTCAGAGGTGTTGGTGTTTCTTTGATACCATCTTCTTCTTCCGAGATTTCCTTTTGTGCAATCAGGGAAGAACACTTTACAGATTTCAAGTTGTGTAGGTGTGCTGTTTTTCGCATATTTCTTTCTTGAAAGTGTGTTTTTCGAACATACTATGCTTGATGTGAATGTTGTGTTGTCGTCGTCATCACCACCATATTCAGCAAACGGATTTGTGTATGTTGATGGTGTTGATGTAGGAATAGATATTTGAGTATCTTGTTTTGGAGGTTCGCCAACATAAGCAGGTTTAGAGTTTACAAATCCGCCGAATGCAATACCTGTGTTGTTTATTTCGACACATTCACTGCTGTTGTTTCCTTCCTTATATCCGTCCATACATATTATTCGGCAATCAGGTTCTCCGTTTTCGATGTATTCCCATCTTAGTCCGCCTTTTGGAAGAGCGGAGTTGACACAGTCGGTGTAACGGAACCATGAGTTTACAACTCGGTTTGCGGTTTGGCGACCTATTTCTTCGGCTTGGGCCTGTTGTTTTATCATAGCAAGGTTTGTTCTGCTGTCAGGAAGGTATTCGTTGATTTTTGTGATGTCGTAGTCTTCCTCTCCGCATGCAAGTTCGCTCATTTCCATATAGCCGGCAAGGACGCCGTCGACTATCTGTCTCCAATTTTCTCTTTTCTTTGTGGATTGACCGGTTAATTCAAGATCCATTTGTGCGGCTATGTTTGAATCGCCGTAATTTCCGGCATTATAAAATCGGTCGACCATTTCGGAATCTTTACTTTTTGCATATCCGCAAAGTGCGACAAGTTGAGTGCGAAGTGATGGGTCGATTGAGCCGTCGTGGGAAATCATTTTTGCCCAGCAAGCCTTTGCCGCGTTAAGTTTTACGGTTGCGTCCTGACATAATGTTGTGTTCTTTTTTTTGGCAGTTTCTATTATATCCTTGTTGCCCAAAAGATTGACAATGTAGGTATAGGTGTATCCTCGACAACCTTCTTTTAAATCAAGGTTTTTGATTATGGAGCGGGTGTCCAAACAATCCTCTACATTTAATTGCACGGTTGATGCGGATTGGGAACCGCATTTTGAGTATACTCCGTTTATTAAAGTTTTTTTATCAAAGCAATAATAGTTGAAGCAGTAATCTATGTTTTCGCGACATTGAATTTCATTAGGAGCCGGATATTTTATTGTGGTATAGCGTTTTTTTGATGAACGACCTGATGACCGTGTGGCAGCATCCAATTTTAATGATATTGCACATAATCCCATTATAATGATGAATAATTTTTTCACTTTTCTCTCACCTTATATTTATTATCCTTATTCTTTAAGTATAAAATATTAAATGAGTTTTTCAATAAAAAAATAGACTTTATAAAATAAGTTGTTATAATCTTTTTCAAAGGAGAAATTTTTATGAAAAATTATGTTGCAATTTGTAGTATGTTTCTTTTGTCCGCGTGTTTAACAAAGGAATATAAAACAGGTGTGCCGATAAGACAGGCTCAGATTGAAAAGGTGCAGGCGTCAACAAATAAACAACAAGTTTATGATGTGTTGGGGTCGCCGGCGGCGGTCAGTTTTGTTGGTGCGGAAAAGTGGTTTTATTATACTGCGGAAGGGAAAATTTTTGCCTTTCTTGATCCGTCATTTTCAAAATATGATGTGTTGACGATTAAATTTAATTCCGATGACAGTATAGCTGATATAAAGCTTAAAAATATTGCGGATGACGGCTTTGAAATTGATTTAACAAAGAATACGGATTTGCCGTCGGAAATAAAGTTAAACTTTTTCCAGGAATTGTTTGGCAATATCGGAAAGTTTAATGCAACGGGTCTTCCAACCGATTAGTTGAAAAAAAAAGTGTTAAAAAAAACGGGATTTTGTGTCCCGCTTTTTTTTATTTTATCTGTGTCGGTATAGGGCGAATACAGTATACGCAATCCTGTACTTCATTATAGATAGCACGTAATCCGTCCGGACAGTTCGGTTCACGAGGTTTTCCGATAGTTGCATTTGCTTCTGACGGAATGTTTCGGCACCATTTTGTGTAGCACCAACCGTCAGTTCCGCGTTTTTGATATAAATCGTTACAACATTTTAATACACAACGACCGTTTATTTCGGACGTGCTACAATCTCCCTCTGTTGCGGCAGAACTACTTCCGCATCTGGTGATTTCTCCCTTGTTATCTTCTTTTTTGCATTTATCATTTATGTAACTGTAAAACTTTGTGCCGTTGCTTTCTTTTATGTCTGTATCACAAGAGAAACATTCCCAAAGTTTGGAGTTTGAATTCCAGGTTAGTCCCCATATAAGTCCGTTAGGACGACCTTTCTTTATCTCTTTAATCATATCCTCGGTGCAACCCTTGAAACAAGCATCAACACCCTTTGTATTTGTTCCGCGGGCTGTGTTTCCGCGAAGTGTATCTATGTGTTCGGGGCCCTTTGCTTTTAGTTGAGCCCAAGTTGTGTCATAATGGCAAGTCCATTGTCCGGTTACTTTGTTAAGTTCCGCAGTTCCGCAAGCAGAACAAGTTTCAATCGCACTTGCTGATTTTTCCGAATTTCCATGACATACCGGAACGCCGTTTATTTTTGATAAGTTGCTTATCGAATCATAGGCATATTTCTTTTCCAAAAGGTATGCTTTACATTCGCTTATCAACTTATCGGCATTAGGTATACATTCCCATTGTTTTGAAGATGTATTATATCTTGGGGTGTAGAATTTATCCTTGCCGATACTTGTCTTTTGTATAATGATTTGTCCTATGTTAGTTTCATTTTCATCAACGACCTGCATTGTTTGAATGTTTTCTTTGTTACAATAGTCATCACCGGTTGTGCAGGTATAAAAACGAGTTGCCGTATTCCATGTAGGGCGGATGTTAGGATCGCTTCCGCAGATGGAATTTGCAACGGACGGGTTCGCACAACACCATTTATTATTTATAGGTCCGGTGCAGTTTTCTCTGCCGGTTGTGTTGGTGACTGAAATTTCGTGTGCGGTGCATTCGGCAAGTTCTGGAACGTCGGTGCATATCCAAGAGCCGTCAAGTTGTCTTGTCGCGAATTTTCCCTGTTTTTTACAATCTTCGTTTGCCAAACGTTCATTTTGAGCAATACGTTCGGCGGAAACACAACTTACAAGACCGAAGCTTGTTTGTTTTGCGGTTGATACGGGATGATTATTTGCGGATATTTTTTTACCCCTTATAACATTACCTTCTTTGATTTCCTCAATACCCTTTTTAAAAAGAAGTGCCTTTAATGAATTTTCAAGATTACTTTTTGACATAGTTGTTGCGACACAATGTTCGGTAATGTCTGAATTTTCACAAGGAGTTTCTATGTTATTTGTAAGACAGTATTTATACATTTTTATATTTTCTGCATTTGCGCAAGTATAATTCGGTGTTATATGAGATTCCGTGAGTAAGGCTTCGTTACGGCTTGCCCCATAATCGTGAAATTGTTTTAAACAGTTAAGTTCGACTTCAAATGCTCGCTCCTCCTTATTAAGAGTTACATCGCCGGAGCGTTTTGCAGTAAAGTATTGATACATTCCAAGCATAACAGCCATTATCAATATCATAAAAATATTCATATTTATCCCTTTCCTTTTTTCCTATTTCCTTTTTACAAAAAAAGTGAAGAAAAATCAATAAAATTATTGTAAAAATATTTTTTTTGTGGTAATATTTCAGTTGAAATGATAATTGGAGAGTTGGAATGTTAAAAAAAATTGTAACCTTTTTTACGTTGTTTGCTTTTGTTGGGCAAATGGGATTGCCTGTATCTGTTATGGCGCAATCAAAAAAGAAAACTTCTTCTTCTAAGAAGACTACCTCTGCAGGGACAAAGGCTAGGGCGTCTACAAAAACCAGTTCGAAAAAAACTTCGAAGGGAAGAAGCGCTACCGCAAGAAGTGTAAGATCTTCCAAAACAACAACCTCTTTGGCATCAATATCAAGCTCTATGTCATCTTCGGATGCCGGCTGTATTGCAAAATTTGTTGATTGTATGGATGCGCAAATTGATGCGACTATTGCCAAATATTCTTATCTTGCTGATGATCCTGCGGTCCAGGCAATGCAGGAAACCGGTGATCCTCTTCGTTGTATCTATTATAACTCTGCAAAGGTGGAGGGATTATTTAATTCCGGTAACGGCACGAAATATTGTGATGCTGATAAAGTTTCGGCAAGATCTGATACGTTGGTTGATGCTAATGGTTTAGCTAAAAAATCAAGCACTATTAAAACCAGAGGGTCTGATGGTAAAGATAAAAGTGTATCGGCTTTCAATAATTTTAATGTTTGTTCTAATCAAAAGGATATAAACGACCTTTATCTTTCATATAATTATTATTGTGATTTGAATACAAGTGATGTCGGTGTGACAGGTATGCCGGTCAATAAATGTAATTTAAAGCAATCTGACGGTAAGGATAGAAATGCGGTGTTTGCCACAAGGGATTCTTATGCCTATTATAATGAGGCAAACAGGCGAGTCGAGGCCGGTGAGCTTAAAATTATAAACTTTGAAGAAACTAACTTATATAAAAATAAGATTGCAAAGTTAGGTTTGGAAAATTGGGAAATGATGTCCTTGACTTCTAAAACTTGCACTAATTCAAGTGGGGAAAAGTGTATTGAAGGAGAAAGCGGATGTTCTTGTGTAGATAACAATTCTGTTTCTGATTTGATGGAGGATTTGGGACTTACATCAGATAAAACAGAATTATTTTCAATCAATGTTGTGCCACCGGTTGGTGCGGGTAATTTAAATCCCGGATCACAGTATGAAAAGGCTCGTAATATTTGCTTTGGAACGGCTACTTTTAAACAAGCAGGCTCAAAAATTACGGAAAACGAATCTATTGTAAAAGATGCGATAAGTTACATAGGTAGTAATTGCAGTAATCCATCGATAAAATCGGAAATGGAACGTTATTATATTGCGGGAACTCAAATACAACCTTGTGATGACGGATATTATTTCAATTCGTCCTCCAATAAGTGTATTTCTTCCACAGATTCCGAAGATATAGTTGATCCTCACACATCGGAAGAATACGATAATGGAGATGTGGAGCTTACGGAAACGGATT
>CAZHAL010000042.1:0-8063 GCA_964530355.1 uncultured Bacteroidales bacterium
TTTAACCCCACTTGCAACAGAGGCGGATATGGATATAGTTCAGGTGAACTACACAAAAAAAACTCTTCAAATCCTTCTTGAAAAAAAGGACGGGACTTCCCCTACCATTGATGAATGTGAGGAATTATCCCGTGCATTTTCCGCAACCTTGGATGTGGAGGATTTAATAAAGGAAAAATACTTTTTGGAAGTTGGCTCCGCAGGTATGGACCGCCCGCTTACAAAACTTACTGATTTTGAAAAATTTATCGGTCGTGAAATAAAAGTCGAACTTAAAATGCCACGCAATCTTGATGATGAAAGAAAGCGTTTCAAGGGTAAAATCAACCGCACCGAAAATCAAACTATATTCCTTGATACATTTTTGGATGAAAAAAATCAGACCATATCATTTGATTTTGATAATGTAGCAAAGGCAAAATTACTCATCACTGATGAGTTAATAAAAGAAATTTTAAAAGAAAATAAACAAGCAAACAAGAAAGAAAGGATTTAAAAATGAGTTCAAAATTATCATTACCACGCCCTGAATTAATTGCAATCGCAACAAGTGTAAGCAGCGAAAAAAACATCGATGCCGAAATTGTTTTTAAGGCTTTGGAGGCTGCTGTTGAAAAGGTTGCAAGAAATAAATACGGTTATGATTATGATATAGTAGCAAGTATCAACCGTCGTGACGGAACAATCACTATTTTAAAAAGAATAACTGTTGTCCCTGACGATAAAATTATTGATGATATGGGCGAAGAAGTTGATTTCAACTCCAACAAAATGATTCGTCTTGCCGATGCAAAAAAAATCAATCCTGAACTGGAAATCGACTCTTTTATTGACGAAGAATTATTACCGGTTGATTTCGGTCGTGCAAACTTCCAATCCGTTCGCCAAATTGTTCTTCAAAAAATAAAATCCGCTGAAAAGGAAAAGGAATATAACGAATTTGCCGACAAAGTTTCAACAATTATAAACGGCGTTGTAAAACGTGTTGAATACGGAAGTATCTATGTTGATATCAATGGCAAAGCAGAAGGTTTAATCCGCAGAAACGAAACTATTCCACGGGAAAATCTTCACGTTGGTGACAGAATCCGCGCCCTTATTTTAGAGGTAAAACGCGACAACAACTCATCACAAATTTTACTTACCCGTTCACACCCTCTCTTCTTGGCAAAACTTTTCGAAGCCGAAATTCCGGAGGTATACGAAGGCACAATAGAAGTAAAATCCGTTGCTCGTGATCCAGGTTCCCGTGCAAAAGTTGCCGTCTTTGCACAAGACAGCTCCATTGACGCGGTCGGTGCTTGCGTCGGTATGAAAGGAAGCCGTATCCAAAACATAGTAAACGAACTTGCCGGCGAAAAAATCGACGTCATAGAATGGACAACAAATGTTGCAACTCTTGCAGTCGACGCATTATCCCCTGCAAAAGTATCCAAAGTCATTGTTGATGAGGAAGCAAAGAAAATCGACGCCGTTGTAGAAGACGACCAACTATCTCTTGCTATCGGTCGCCACGGTCAAAACGTTCGCCTTGCATCCCAACTTCTTGGCTGGGGCATTGATGTGATGAGCGAAGATCAATCATCTGAAAAACGTCAAAAGGATGTAAAGGAACGCATTGAAAAATTCATCAACGCTCTTGATATAGATGACGTTATCGCACATCTTCTTGTTGCGGAAGGTTTCACATCTATCGAAGAAATCGCACTTGTCAACATCAACGAACTTAAATCAATCGAAGGCTTTGACGAAGATTTGGCAACCGAACTTCAAAACCGTGCAAAGGAATTCTTGGAAAAACAAAAAGCAACATTTAATCAAGAATCACAAAAAATCGGTATTGATGAAAACCTTGCATCATTTGAAGGTTTAACATCCGATATGATTTTAACACTCGGCAACAACGGCATCAAAACACTTGATGACTTGGCTGACCTTGCTGCCTATGAACTTGTTGAAATCTTAGGCGAAGAAACAATCAGTGAAAAAGATGCGGAAAAAATCATTATGTCTGCACGTTCACATTGGTTTGAAAAGGAATAAATAAAAAGGATAAGAGGTATTAAATGGCTGAAAAATTAACATTAAAACTTGGGACAAAGATATCAACATCTCCTTCTCGAAAGGATGGAATCGAAGTTGAAGTTATAAAGAAAAGACGTGTTTTTTCAACTGCTGAAAACAATACCTCTGCTCCTGCTGAAACAGAACCATCCAAATTTGATGCACAAAAAACTGACAAGCTTAAAAACATTCTTGAAAATGCAAAACGTATGGAAAAGGTTGCACAGGAAGAACAATCCATCATACAAAAGGCAGAACAGGAACGCTTAGCCCTTCTTGAAAAGGAACGTCAGGAACAGGAAGAACTAAATAAAAAATTACAGGAAGAAAAGGCATCATCAAACGAAACAAACAATGCTCCGTCATCAAAGGACTCATCCCAAGATAAAAAGAAATCAAAAAAATCTTCTTATGACGAAGACGACTCCGATGATAATCCTAAGGGTTATAATAAAAAGGGAAAATCCTCCGACGATGAAAAAAATTTCAAAAAGAAATCTTATGATAATAAAAAAATCAACTTTTCAAATATCATAGTATCCAGCAGTGATTTAGATTTCGAAGATGATGACGAATCATCCGAAGGTCCGTCAAATTCCTTAACTTCCGCAATGGAAGTTGTGGGCGTCTATCAAAAACGTCGCTCTTTTGCCTCTATCAAAAGACAAAAGGAAAAACAATACCGTAAATTCATAGAACGTCAGGAACCGAAGGAAACCGTAAAAACTTATCACGAAGTAATTCTTCCGGAAACCATTTCGGTAAAGGAACTTTCCATCCGTATGGCTGAAAAAAGCAGTGACGTTATAAAAACTATGATGAAGCTCGGCATTATGGCAACAATCAATCAAATAATTGATGCCGACACTGCCGAACTCATAGTAATGGAATTCGGCCACACCGTAAAACGAGTATCCGATTCCGATATAGAAAAGGAAATTTTAACCGAAGATACAAAATCCGAAAACTTAGAATCTCGTCCACCTGTTGTCACAGTTATGGGACACGTGGACCACGGAAAAACATCCTTGCTTGATGCTTTCCGTAAAACCGATGTTGTAAGTGGCGAAGCCGGCGGTATTACCCAACACATTGGTGCATACCAAATCAAATCTAAATCCGGTAAAAAAATTACATTTATTGATACCCCGGGGCATGAGGCTTTCTCCGCAATGCGTGCTCGCGGTGTTAATATTACCGATATAGTCATTTTGGTTGTTGCTGCAAACGACGGAATTATGCCTCAAACTGTGGAGGCTATAAACCACGCAAAGGCAGCCAACGTCCCAATGATAGTAGCAATCAACAAAATCGACCTTCCCGATGCAAATCCGGAAAAGGTTCGTATGGACCTTCTTCAACAAGGCGTTGTCGTTGAAAAAATGGGCGGTGAAGTCTTAGATGTTGAAATCTCCGCAAAACAAAAACTCAACCTTGATAAGCTGGAAGAACTTATCCTTTTACAGGCAGATATGCTTGAATTAAAGGCTGATTATAACGGCAATGTAAAGGGCGCCGTGATAGAGGCAAAAATCGAAAAGGGTAAAGGTTCCGTCGCAACAATTTTGGTTCAAAAGGGAACTCTTAAAAAGGGCGACATTTTCGTTTCCGGTTCCTCAACCGGTCGTGTCCGCGAACTTCTTGATGAATACGGTAAAAAGGTCGAATCTGCCGCACCGTCAAAACCTGTTGTCGTTTTGGGATTCGAAGGAACTCCTGTTGCCGGCGACGATTTCGTAGTTGTTGAGTCAGAAGCAAAGGCTCGCGAAGTCGCAGATTACAGAAAACGCAAAGAAAAGGAACGCCAAATGATTGCGAAAAAATCCAACTGGCAAGAACTTTTCCAAAATATCAAAGAGGGCCGTGCCGAAACCCTACCTGTTATTATTAAGGCCGATACCCAAGGTTCAGCCGAGGCCATCGCCGAATCTCTTATAAAAATACCGTCTGAAAAGGTTCAGGTAAAAGTTATGCACTCCGGCGTCGGCGGTATAAATGAATCCGATGTGACCCTTGCAAAAACAACCGGCGCAGTCATTATCGCCTTTAATGTTCGCGCAAATGCCAATGCAAAGGAGCAAGCTCACCACGACGAAGTTGATATAAGATACTACTCAATCATCTATAACATAATCGATGATGTGAAGGTTCTTATGTCCGGACTTCTTGCCCCTATTACAAAGGAAACCTTTATCGGTTATGCCGATGTACTTCAAGTCTTCAATGCCGGAAAGGCAAAGGCTGCCGGCTGTAAGGTAACCGAAGGCATAGTTAAAAAAGGTTGCGGTGTTCGTATGCTTCGCGACAATATTGTTATATTCGAAGGCAAACTCGCTCAACTTAAACGTATGAAGGACGATGTGAAAGAAGTCCGCTCCGGTATGGAATGCGGTATCTCATTCGAAAACTTTAACGACATCCAAGTCGGCGATCGCCTAGAATGTTTTGATGTAGAGGAAGTAAAGGCAACTCTTTAATTTAACACAAAACTGAAACGCCCCGCCCCCCCGCGGGGTATTTTTTTATTTTGCATCAAAAAAGCCGGCTTTTTATGAAATTTGAATTCTTCCGCTACCTTCCTAAAAAACGTAAAATCTTTGACTCTTTATAAATCATCACCGGTTGAAATTAAAAAAAATCCTTTGTATTTAACCCTAAAATATACTATAATATTTTTCAAATATGGTAAATAATGACACATTATGTCGGGGTATCCTAGTGTATGTTCAGAGGATAAATCCTTAAAGACTAGGGAGGTCAACTTGTGTGATTATTTTAATATCCCGACAATTCTATTTTATAATATTATCATCACCGGTTGAAAATTTAAAAAAAATCTCTTGTATTTAGTCCTAAAATGTACTACAATAGTTCTCAGATGTGGCAAATAGCTACATTTAGTGTCATAGGAATGACACGGGGAATTAAAAAGGTTCCCACTAAGCATAGTTCTGAAAAGGACAAACAGCCCCCACCTTTGGGTCGGGGTATTCCTAGTGTATGTCCAGAGGAGAAATCCTTAAAGACTAGGAAAGTCATGCTTAGTGATTCTTTTTATATCCCGACCCATTACAGTTTTGTAATGGGATGTTTTTTCATGACGTAAATTAAGAAAGAGGGAAATATGATAAAAACAAACAGAACAAAACACAGATCAGTTGAATTTGCCAAACATCTCGGCAAAAGACTAAGATATTATCGCGAACTAAATAAATACTCACAGGAAAAAGTTGCACAAATTTTGGGTGTTACTTTTCAACAAATTCAAAAGTATGAATCCGGTGCAAACAGTATACCGTTGGAACGATTTATATTATTTGCAAAGACTTTTAATTTGTCATTGGAAGAATTGCTTGGCGATTTGTTTTATCCTCAACAAACAATATTCAGCAATGAGATTTTAGAAACTTTATGCTTTGCCAAAAAATTAAAGGCTTCCAAAATATGCAATAGATTTATGGATTTGGAGTAAGATTTTTATACCTTCAACATTCATCAAAGACGATAGTCTTTGGTGCTCCCCTAGGGGGGGGGTAAGGGGAGCACACTGACTGCACCCTCCTCCCGGGATATTGTTGAAGTTGTTTTGCATAAAACTTTCCATAACCTCACACACCTTTCGGGTTGATAGCCCCAGTCTGCTCGGCACCTCCTTCGCCCCTTGGGGCAGGAGCTCAAGACCTACGGTCCCGTTAGCTGACTATTTTTTTCCTTCACAAAGTTCTTTAAAAAACTTTAAACACTCAACCATAAAATAAAAGAGGAAGGTAAACTTATAAAACCTTCCTCCCTTTTTATTCGGAAAAGAATAAATTAAGTTCATAGTCTTCTACTCCCTCCCGAAACCCCAAGGAATAGTAAAGGAAAAAACATTAACATGAAAACCATTCCTCAAGATAAAAAAATAATAACCTAACATTTTAAAAATGAAAAGAAAAATATACAGATTAGATTTTCTTCATAAAAACTCCCCCACAAAGGGGGAGTTTATACATCAATTTTATTCTAAAACCTCTACTTAGGATCATAAACACCTTCAAGACAAGTATCTCTTGAACTTACTACACAAGCCGTTCTTGCACTATTTGAAGTATAATAAACTGTCTGATGACCAGCTTTTGTAGCATATTTTGTTTCGCGACAACAACTACAAATTCCCAGATTAAAAGGAGCTGGGTTAACTGCCATACAAGTAATATAATACGCACATTTACAATTTTTTTCTTTATAACTATACGTATAATCACAATATTCTATATTACTACCACAGGTTAAACAACTACTCTGCCCTGAATTCGGCTGATATTTTCCGGCAGGACATTTCGTGCAACTGCTAGCTCCTGTATGTGAATACGTTCCAGCCGGACAACTCTGACAACTGGTCAAAGTTCCATCACTATACGTTCCGGCCGAACAAGTATCACATCTATATACCGCAGATTCTCCCACAGATGCATACACAAGCGCACCTATCAATGCCCCTCCTGTTATTATCGCTTTTATTCTTTTCCCATTCTTTATCATTTTATTTTCTCCTTTTTGTTAGTTAAAAATTTTTCATACCTTCAACAATTTTCAAAGACGATAGTCTTTGGTCCATCCCCCTTACCCCCCCTTGCGAGGGATGGCCATATAAGGGTTGAGACCGATAGATTGCTGAGAGTATTTTGCATATGTTTTTTTTCCTCCTTTTTAAAGATTACCACATTTTTCAAATATTCTTTCACTTTCCAATTCATATTTTTCCTTATTCTTTTCTAAATAATCCAATAAACACTTTTTTTGAGGTTCAGAAAGTTTACTTCCGTTTCCTATCAACAAATTTTCTGCTACACCACAATGCGCAGAAAACTCCTTCCTAATCACTGCCGATTCCTTTTCTATGCATTGAGCGATTTTATCTTCTTTCAAATCACCTGCAAACACAGATGTTGACATCATAACAAATACACTTAATATAATTTTTCCCATTTTTTCCTCCGTTTCTTTTCTTGGGTTAATTACTATTTTTAATTTCGGGAGGGAGGAAGCAGAAGACTATGAACCAAAAAAACAACTTCCTCCCATATATATACCTAGTTCCTATATAAACTACGCCCCATACCGGGACTGCAATTATCCGTATAGTTATCATATGTGATATACGTCCCTGCAGGACATTTCACCGATAAACATTCCCTGTCCAAATACATCTTGCCAGACGGACAACTGCATCCCTTAGTTTTTACTGTAGTAAGCCAGAGATTTATATTCTTCTCATAATAAGTAGCCTTAGTATCACACCTGCCATTCTTTGGCACGCAATACTGTATAAGCATTTTATCATACGCGCTTACCCCCGCCTTTGCAGACAGACTTAACAGCACACACGGTAGCATTATCAGATATTTTTTGTTCATTTATTCACCTCCTTTTTTTATAAAAAAAATCACCCTTGTGAATTTCACACAGCGGTGCTGGAAGTTAAGAACTATAAAATAAAATAGCGCAATGTATTTGCTGTATATAGGTAACCGGATACAACTTATTTCATTACCTTCCAGCTTTTTTTCTGTTACAAAAAAAAGTGGAATACAGCTATTTTTTTATTTTAGAGGTTCTTAAGCCCCAGTTTTGCCATGCAAAACTATTTTCAATATAACACTATAAAAAAAATCTGGCAACTAAAATTTTGAAACCGTATGCGCAACCAAAAAAAATCCGCCCCGCTTTTCAACGGGACCTATTATGAAAAATAAAGATTAAATTTTGATAGGAAACAACATCCTCGATAGCTTATCGCCTTTACTAAAAGACTGGTAGGAATGGAGAGAACACAAACGCGAATAATTCTTAACGACGAACGATGTTAGTGAGGAGTTTTAGAATTGTAAGTTTGTATCCTCGGTTGGCAATCGCCTTTGATTTAAACTTGGTAGGAATGGAGAGAATCGAACTCTCAAGGGTCGCCCCAGCGGATTTTGAGTCCGCCGCGTCTACCAATTCCGCCACATTCCCAA
>CAZHAL010000043.1:0-8040 GCA_964530355.1 uncultured Bacteroidales bacterium
AGAACAGTGAAAAATTCACTGAACTAAAAGAAAAAGCAATCATTGAAAAGAAAAAGAAAACTGTTAAGAAAAGATAATAAATTAATACTCCTTAAAAACTCCTCTTTATGGGGAGTTTTTTTTATTTTTCCATCATAACAGGACAGATTTGTATAGGTTTAGACACCTCAAAATATATCACAAATAAATTGACTCTATCAACATTTATTGATATACTGTGAAAATATTTAAAGGAGTACGAAATGAAAAAATTTATATTACTATTATCAACTTTATTCATAACAACAAATGCAAAAGCCGAAACACTTGAAAAATCAACTTTTGAAATAAGCAACTCTTGTAACATTTCAAAAAATGTCGAATCCGACGAACTAAATCTTGCCGATGTTATTGAACTTTCTATGTGCAACAACCCGCAAACTCGTCAGGCTTGGTTAAATACAAAGGTAGGATCAACCGCATACAAACGCTCATATGCATCATACTATCCGCAAATCGATGCATCAGCTTCCTATCAACACAGCCATAACGAAAGTTTTGAACTTTTCCCATCCGTTGAATCGGAAAATAAAAATTTCAGTGCCGGACTTTCCCTAAACTGGCTTTTATATGATTTCGGTCATCGTGAAGCACAGGTAGAACAAACATTCCAAGCAATGAACTCTTTAAATTTCCAATACAACAACACATTGCAAACCGTTGCATATAATGTAATTTCCGCATACTATACAACCCTTTCCGCAATAGAAGAACTTGCCGCAGTTAAGGCCGACGAAGAGGCAAGTAAGAAATCCTTTGAACTCGCTTTCAAAAAATTCGAACTGGGTATGTCATCAAAGGCAGACACTCTTCAAACGGAAACAACCTACATCCAACGCCAACTTGACCGTGTTAAACAGGAACAAGCCGTCCGCCTTGCAAAGGCAAACCTTGCAAAACTTCTCGGACTTCCACCAAGTATGGATATAAAACTTGTATCATCTTATGCAAATACAACAGATGAACTTATTAACAAATCCGTTGATGAAATAATTGATATCGCAATGGAAAAACGCCCTGACCTTTTGGCAAAAATTGCCGATGTAAAATCATCTTATGCAAAAGTCAGACAAGCAAGCGCATCATATTTCCCAACAATTTCCGGATTTGCAAGCAAAACCTGGTCCGATGACGATACTGATTTAAGCGGTATCAGACGTGATCGCGAAGGTGATGCCATCGGTGTAAAAATTTCTCTTCCTATATTCACAGGATTCGAACACACTTACTCACTCCGAAATGCAAAATATTCTTATGCTGCCGAAAAGGAAGCCTTGCAACAATTAAAACAAGACATAGAACTTAATATCGTAAATGCATACAATGATTATAAAACCAGCATAAAAAGTGTCGAACTTGCAACAAAAATGCTTGAAAGTGCAAGCGAAAACGAACAAGTCGCACTCGGTTCTTACCAAGCCGGAAAAGGTGACATAATCAGCCTTATGGAGGCACAATCAAAACTTGTTGCCGCACGTAAACAATCGATTTCTGCACAATACGATTTATATACTGCAAAAATCGCATTACTGAAAGCAGCCGGAGATTTAAACCTTAAAAACCTAGGTTCACTGCAATAACAAAAGGAGGGCTATTGTGGAAATAATAAATAATACTGCCGGAAAAAAGTCCAACTGGAAAAGACGGATTTTTTTCATACTTTTAATTTTTGTAATTTTAATAATCGCAAAACGTCTATTATTTCCAAGCACCTCGGTTTTAAAATTAAAACCTGCCAATTTTGAATTTTCCAAAATTACACGTGGCGATGTTAAATCAAAGGTCAGCGCAACCGGTATCGTAAACCCTGTTAATGTGGTCAGTGTCGGCGCCCAAGTATCCGGTATAATCGATAAAATCTATGTCGATTATAATGACAAAGTCAAAAATGGTCAGCTTTTGGCAGAGGTTGATAAATCTTTATTCATAGAAGACGTTAATTCATCAGAAGCAAAAATGACCCAGGCAAAGGCAAAATACGAACTTGCAAAATTAAACAAGGAACGTATCGAACAACTATACAACGCAGGATATATTGCAAAGGTCGAACTTGATCAGGCGGCCACGGAACTCACTTCATCACAGGCCGACTACACATCCGCAGTATCAAATTTGGAACGTAGCAAACGTAATATGGATTACACAAAAATAACCTCCCCTGTATCGGGTGTCGTTATTTCAAAGGGCGTAGAGGAAGGTCAAACAATCGCCTCCTCATTCTCCGCCCCAACATTATTTACCATTGCCGAAGATTTGAAAAAAATGCAAATAGAGGCAAGCATTTCAGAGGCTGACATAGGCAACATCAAAAAGGGTCAATCCGTTGATTTCACCGTCGACGCATTCCCGCTTGAAACATTCAAAGGTTACGTTGATCAGGTTCGTCTTAACCCGACAACCGAACAAAACGTTGTCATCTATACGGTCATCATAAAAATCGATAACAAGGATAATAAACTTCTTCCCGGTATGACTGCATTTGTAGAGGTCAACACACAGGAACAAAATGACGTGAAAATCCTTGATAACATAACTCTTCAATTCAAACCGGAAGACGCCCTTCGTGAAAAGGTTGTATATCCGGAAGACAAAACTCTTAACGCCGGCGAAGGTTTCGTTTACACCTATGACGATACAACAAAAACCATCAATGCAATAAAAATAAAAAAAGGTATCACAAACGGAAGCATAACCGAAATTATCTCCGACGAACTTAACGAAAATGATCCGGTCATAACCGATTTTAATTTCGAAGGTAACGCAAAATCAAATAAATCAAACGCTCCTACAATAAGAATTCGCGGTCCCGGTGGCGGTCGAAGATAGGAGAATCTATGGCAAAAAAAGTAATAGAAGTTAAAAACCTTTATAAAACATATTTTATGGATGGAGGAAACTCCTATCCTGTATTAAAGGATATAAATTTCACAATTCACGAAGGCGAATTTGTAGCCATCATGGGACCATCGGGAAGTGGTAAATCCACACTTATGAACACCCTCGGCTGTCTTGATAAACCGACATCCGGCACATACGAGATTGATGAACAAATAGTATCATCTATGAACGATGACGAACTTGCAGAAATAAGGAATAAAAAAATCGGCTTTGTGTTCCAAGGCTTCAACCTCCTTATGAAAAGGACAATACTTGATAACGTTTGTATCCCATTGATTTATTCGGGATACACACTTTCCACCCAACACGAAAAGGCAACAAAAATGTTGGAACACGTCGGGCTCGGTAAATTCAAGGACAGACTTCCGACCCAAATTTCCGGCGGTATGCAACAACGCGTTGCTATTGCAAGGGCTTTGATAAACAACCCTACTTTAATCCTTGCCGACGAACCTACGGGAAATTTGGATACAAAAACCTCAATCGAAATTATGGACTTATTCACCTCTTTAAACAAGGAAGGAAAAACTATTGTGCTTGTCACACACGAACCTGACATAGCCAACTACGCCAACCGCCTTATCTACATACTTGACGGCGTCCTTCATTACGATGGCAAAGTTTCAGAATTTAAGGGAAAACACTAAAATGACTTACGAACCAAAACAATCATCAAATGAAATGACTGTCCACATGGCAAAGGCAGTATTTCGCGAATCTTGGATTTCGATAAAGGCAAACAAACTCCGCTCATTCCTTACGACATTAGGTATTATCATAGGAGTTTGCGCCGTCGTTATAATGGTTGCCGCAGGCCAAACCGTATCAAATATGATAAACGAAAGTCTTGCCGGTATGGGAAGCAACCTTTTGATAATCCGCCCTGAATTTGTTTCAACCGCCGGCGTAAAAGGAAGCGGTATGACAATAATAAGGACAAACGACGCCGACACAATCAAAAAAACTAAATACATAAAGGCAGTTTCTCCTATGGTAAACGGATCTGCCCAACTTGTATACGGGAACGAAAACTACGCCGGCTCTATCGTCGCAACAACTCCGGATTACCTTTCAACCGGAAATTGGGAAATTGAAAAAGGTTCCATGTTCACCGACCGCGATGTCAAAGCAGCCTCCTCTTATATAGTAATAGGAAAAACTATCGCAGAGGAACTTTTCCACGACGAAAACCCTCTCGGAAAAACTATGCGAATAAAAAATGTTCCGTTCATAGTAAAGGGAATTTTAAAATCAAAGGGTCAAGGTATGGGCGGTATGGACCAAGACGATATAATCATAATGCCTATTACAACATACCGTCGTCGTGTTACCGGAACAAATATCCCTAACCGAGTAAATTACATAATGGCACAGGTTACAAGCGATAATAATATGGAACGCGCAACAAAACTGATTGAAAATGCGCTAAGGGAATCTCGCCGTCTTAAACCATCCGCTGAAAACGATTTCCGTATTGATAATATGACCGAAATTCAGGAAACTATGCGCTCCGTCGGAACATATCTTTCAATCCTTCTCGCCTCAATCGCTTCAATTTCTCTTATAGTCGGAAGTATAGGTATTATGAATATGATGCTTGTTTCCGTTACCGAACGAACAAGGGAAATAGGTATACGAAAGGCAATAGGAGCAAAAAACAGCTCCATCATGGGACAATTTTTAACAGAATCCATACTTATATCATTTATCGGAAGTATGGCCGGAATGATTTTAGGCATCGCCCTATCCCAAATTGCCGGCGCCGTATTGGATAAAAACGTCCCAATATCACTTATAACCGTAATCATCAGTTTTTCCGTCGCAATCATCGTCGGTATAGCCTCCGGACTTTTCCCGGCAATAAAGGCAACAAAACTCGACCCTATCGAAGCTCTGCGTTACCAATAATAAATCAAAATATAGGCAAAAAAAACTGCCCCGAAGGACAGTTTAATTTGTTTATAAGTTTTTTTTATCTTCTTATTCAAAAGATAATACCAAAGTATTATTAGAATCGGAACCGCAAGATTTTGTTGTATCACAATCTTCGTATGTTCCTTCCCAATTAGATGTACATAGATAGAAACAATCTTGTTTATCTAAACCGGAAATATTAACATTGAAAAATCTTTTTGCACCTTGATCTTCATCATTTGCAGGTGTTATGAAATAAACACCACCGAACGGATGCTTATCAGATGACTTCCTAAATCCGATAGAAAGAAGCAAGTCAGATGTTTCATCACCGGCCGGAACCTTTGAATAAACATCAGTTTTACCAGCATAAAGTCCGCGAACTTCCTGCACAATTCTTGTTACATCCTCAACAACTTTGTTTCTGTTGATCTTACCGATAGCCTGTGAGTATCCTGAAATACCCATAACTGTGATAACACCCATAATTGCCAAGACACCAAGCATTTCAACAATAGATCTGCCTGAATCATTTTTTCTAATTAACATGTTTTTCTCCTTATTCCTAAAAAAAGTTCTTTAATTATAATAAACAATCATCTATTATAATAGCAACTGTTAATAATATATCACAAAAAGTGAATAAAGAAAAGCATAAAATTAAAAAAAATGATACAAACTGTAACAGGCCTTGATATAATACGGAAATTCCACAAAAATACGCCACATTCTCCGGGTGTTTATCGTATGTTTGATGAAAATGGAAAGGTCCTTTATGTCGGAAAAGCCAAAAATTTACACAAAAGAATAAAAAATTACACCGAACTTGACGGACTTTCCGAACGTATCAAAAAAATGATATACGAAACCCGAAAAATGGAAATAATCCAAACCAATACGGAAAACGAAGCGTTAATAGTAGAACAAGACCTAATCAAAAAATTAAACCCAAAATATAATATATTATTAAAAGATGATAAAAGCTATCCATACCTAACCATATCAAAGGACGAATTCCCAAAACTCGGCAAATTCCGTGGGGACAAAAGCAGTGCCTTCCATTTCTTCGGTCCCTTCCCATCAAGTCTTGCCGTAAACGAAGGAATAAAGATAATTCAATCAATGTTCGGACTTCGCACTTGCCGTGATACTTTATTCAAAAACCGACAATCCCCCTGCCTTTTATACCAAATAAAAAAATGCTCAGGACCATGTTGCCTCAAAATACTCCCCGCTCAATATAGGGCACAAGTGGATAAGGCAATCTCATTTTTAAAGGGCGAAAACAAGGCGATAATTGATGAATTTTCCGAAAAAATGCAAACCGCCAGCCAAAACCGAGACTATGAAACCGCAATAATTTATCGCGATAAAATCAGCTACCTTAATCAAATATTAAAGAAAAGCACATTTTCAAGCCTCGACGGCGATACGGACATAATCTGTCTTGTCAGTCGTGACAACGTATATGAAATAGAGGTATTTTTCTCCCGCAATTCCATAATTTGCGGTAATTTTTCATACTTTCCTACCAAAACCCAAAATGCAACAGAAGAGGAAATTTTATACGCATTTATTGAACAATTTTACGCTGAACGCGACATCCCAAAACTTATTTTAACAAATATAAACCTTACTAATATAAAGGAAGAATTGGAAGAAACTCTTTCTGAAATAAAGGGCACAAAGGTTGAAATCGATACCCCGCAAAAGGGTGAAAAGAAAAAAATCGTTGATAACATTGTATCCAACGCCAACGCCCACCTTGAACATAAATTTATAACAGAAATAAATCAAAAAAAATATATGGACGATATGCAAAGACTGTTCGAACTTCAAACCTCACCGAAACGAATTGACGTTTTCGATAACTCCCACACATTCGGCACAAATAAAATCGGCGCAATGATAGTTGTCGGACCGCAGGGCTTTCAAAAAAACAACTACCGTAAATACAATATCAAAAGCGATATTTTGGGCGACGATTATAAAATGATGGAAGAAGTCCTTACCCGCCGTTATACAAGGGCAAAGGCAGAAAATACCCTTCCCGATTTGATAATAGTCGACGGTGGTAAAGGTCAGCTTGATGTTGCCCATCATGTCCTACGACGGTTGGAACTTTCAACCCCTCTTGTCGGTATTGCAAAGGGTGAAAACCGAAACGCCGGCGAAGAAACCCTTTATCAAAAGGGCAAAGATCCGATAAACCTTGCAAAAAACGACCCTACTCTATTTTTCCTTCAACGTATCCGTGACGAAGCTCACAGATTCGCAATCACCACTCATCGCGAAAGACGGGCAAAATCAACTTTCCGTTCCGCCCTTGATGATATAGAGGGTATAGGCTCATCAAAGAAAAAAGCCCTTCTTAATTACTTCGGCAGTGTCAAAAATATCATAAATGCCAATATAGAGGAGCTTATAAAAGTCGACGGCATCAATAAAAACCTCGCCGAAAAGATTTACAAATTCTTTCATTAAAAAATATATTGCAACTATTTTTTTATTTGCTAAGATTTAGGTATAGAAAAAAGGGGTTACAAAAATGAATAAAAAATCCGAAAAAAAAACGAACAAAAAACAAAATCTTATCTGGACATTACCAAATATACTTACTTACATAAGGATTCTTATAATCCCGATAATTTTTTGTATGCTTTACAGCCGAAATATAGTGTATTCAAACTATATTGCATGTGCACTGTTTGTATTGGCAAGCATCACCGACTATCTTGACGGATATATTTCAAGGAAAACCAAAACCACATCCGAAATCGGACGTTTCTTGGATCCTATTGCCGACAAACTCCTTGTAACGGCAGTATTGATAGTCCTTGTTCAAACAAAATTTGTTTGGATTTTGGAAACAATACTCGCAACCGTAATAATAAGTCGAGAGATATTCGTATCCGGACTTCGCGAATACCTTGGCAATTTCCATATAAAAATGCCTGTATCACGCCTTGCAAAGTGGAAAACTGCAACCCAACTTTTCGCAATTTGTTTTTTAATTTTTGGAAATAATCACAAGAATATATTTTACAATTCCGTTTGGGATATAGTTTGGTTTGATATATATTGTGTTGGTATATGTTTGCTTTTGATTGCAAGTATTTTGACTATTTGGACCGGTAAGCAATATATGACAATCGCATTCAAATATATGAAGGGCAAGGAAACAAAATA
>CAZHAL010000044.1:0-7477 GCA_964530355.1 uncultured Bacteroidales bacterium
ACAGATTTACAGTCTGTTGCTTTTGACCGCTCAGCCATCTTCCCAACGATGGATAACATAATACTGATTTTTGCTATAAAGTCAAGATATTTATTTAATTTTTAATGATTCATATAATGAATTTACCGCTGTCGGCGTCATATTATGTTCCAACGCATACAAATCATCATACTTCTTTTTATCAATTTCTTCCCAACCGGTCAAAGTATTGTAAAGTTTATACGCCTCCGGCAAATGCTTGTTTTTCTGAAGTTGCTCAATAACCGATTTCGGATACGTAATTCCCAAATACGCCGGCAACCCGTAAATTCCGCCAAAAACACATACGGCACCCACAGCCCAAGGAAGCCCCCTGAGGGCAAGTCTGCTTGCCGCAACAATCTTATCATGATTTTTGGAAACCACACCTAAAAAATTATTAAACAAACTCATTTTATCCTCATTACTTTTTCTTTAAATTTTAACACAAAATACTCTTTTTGTAAATAATTTATTTTTTTTGAATAAAAAGTGAAATTTTTGTTTTAAAAGCAATTTTATAATGCTATAAAAGAAAGAAAAAACTACTGATAAGAAAATGATTGATATAAACACATTAAAACAAAAAATAAATAAACCTATTGTAATAGTCGGGCTTATGGGCGCCGGGAAAACTTCCGTCGGCAAATTATTATCAAAAAAGCTATGCTTCCCGTTCATCGATTCCGACAGCGAAATCGTAAAGGCTGCCGGTTGCTCCGTCGTCGATATATTCTCCATCTATGGGGAACAGGAATTCCGTCGGGTGGAAGACAAGGTTATAAACCGCCTTCTTTCCGATAACCAAATAAAGGTTCTCTCCACCGGCGAAGGTGCCTTTATAATCGACAACGTCCGTAAATTAACAAAGGAAAAAGCTATCACCGTATGGCTCAAAGCCGACCTCCCCCTCCTTGTAAAACGCACAAGTTTCAAGGACACTCGCCCGCTCCTTTTGAATTATGACTCAAGCAAGATTTTGCAAAAATTAATTGATGAAAGATATCCTATTTATGCAAAGGCAGACATCACAGTTGAAACACGCGACGAACCTACATTCAAAACCGCATCAAATGTGATAAAGGCTCTTTGCAACTACTTTGATAAAACCGAGGGAAAAAATGTATAAAATATTAACAGCTTTTATTTGTTTAACTCTTTGCGCCTGCGGATTCAAACCGCTTTACAAAAAAACGGCCTATAACGACCTTTCCGCACAAACAAGCGAAATTGCCATAAACCCGGTTAAAAATTTCGATGGTGCCAAAGGAATTGATTTGCGAAATAACCTCCTTAATAAACTAACCCCGAACGGGAAACCGTCCGACCCTAAATATTATTTGAATATCACTTTGTCACAACCATATATTACCGACTATACCATAAAAAATGACGGTATAGCATCATCATATTTAATTACAATGAATGCCCAATATAATTTAACAAATGCAAAAACAAAGGAGATTGTATTAATCAAATCCGCCATATCGGAAATTTCATATAATATTTTAAAGGATCAATTTTCAACTGAAATGTTAAAAAATAACGCAATAAAATTGGCAATAAATGAAATTGCGGAACAAATATATTTTTCAATAATAATTTATTTTACAGAAAAAACAAATGGCAAAATTTAAACAAACTGACTTTAACATCGCATTGAAAAATAAATTTTCCGATATATCGGGCATACTTTTTTATGGCCCGGACAGAGGTCAAGTCCTTGAAAATTTCAACCTTGCATCTGATACTGTTGCCCCCGAAAGTGATGACGGATTTTCCGTATTTGAATTTAAGGCGGAGGATATAAAATCCGACCCGTCAAAATTATTTGACGAGGCCACAACTATATCCTTTCTTTCCACGCGAAAGGTTATAAAAATAAAGGACGCCACAAACGACATAGCCGATGTATTAAAGGACTTACTTAAATCCACCGACAAACTGGAATCATTTATAATTATGTCCGCGGACGAGCTTCCACCGGCATCAAAACTTCGCACCCTTTTTGAAACAAATCCAAAGCTTGCCATACTTCCAAGCTACACCGACGACGGCGCAAACCTTTCAAACCTTATCCGCCAAACTTTGGTAAAAAACGGTATCAGAAGAATCCCGGACGAAGTCTTACTATACCTTCGCGAAAACTTCGGCGAAAACCGCGCCACCACAAAAATGGAACTTGAAAAACTCTGCCTATACCTATACGGCAAAACCGAAATCACAATCGACGACGCCATAAATTGCATTATGGATTCCTCTGCACTAAACATCTCGGATCTCCCTATGTTTGTGGCAGAGGGCAACAACAAAAAACTATCCTCCACCCTAACTCGTTTATTAAACGAGGGCATATATCCGGTCCAAATTATCCGCACCGTATTACACCACTTTGAACGTCTGTATTTTATGGCTGGCGAAATTGAAAAGGGTCAATCAATAATGTCGGTAATCGAAAATTCCCGCCCGCCGATATTTTTCAAACTTAAACCGAGTTACGACCGCCAACTTAAATTTTGGAACACCGATAAAATCATAAAGATTATATCCAAACTGACCGAAGCGGAAATAATGTGCAAAACCACAAACTCGCCGGCCGAAATAATCCTGTCCCAAATATTGTTTAACATCTGCGCATTCGCACACAAAAAATCGGTGTAGGATATGAGAAAAGAAAAAAACAGAATTGCAAAAATCATATCCGAAAGCGGCGTTTGTTCACGACGCGAAGCCGAACGCAAAATCTTAAATGGGGAGATATCTATAAACGGACATACTATAGATTCCCCCGCTCTTAACGTATCCTATGACGATGAAATTTTAATAAACGGAACACCGCTTCCGAAACGGGCGGAAACAAAACTTTACATCTATCACAAACCCGCCGGACTAATCACATCCCATTCGGACGAAAACGGTCGTAAAACCGTGTTCGATGATATAGGCAATAAGTTCGGCAAACTCCTTTCTATCGGAAGATTGGACCTAAATTCCGAAGGCTTATTACTCCTTACAAACGACGGCGAATTTCAACGCTTTATGGAAAGCCCGAAAAACGAATTTCCCCGAATTTACAAGGTCCGCGTCCACGGCATCCCAACAAATGACGACTTGCAAAAGCTGAAAAACGGCATCACCGTCGACGGCATAAAATATAAAAAAATCGAGGCTTCAATCGATAAAAAGCAAAGCTCCAACACATGGCTGACCGTAAAATTGACTGAGGGCAAAAACCGCGAAATCCGAAAAACTTTCTCATCACTCGGGTTCGAGGTAGGCAAACTCATCCGCATAAGCTACGCCGGTTTCGAACTAAGGAATCTTGAAAAAAGTGGTATTTACGAGGTCAAAATCCCGCAACCCCTTCTTCAAAAATTTAAAAATTTCAAAGGCTGAATTTTCCTTCTTTATTATAGGTCAAAAGTTTTTGCATAGTTTTAAAATCCGCCAAACATCCCTTGGCTTTTTTCTTATTCTCATCGGCAACACAACTACCCTGAAAATTACGACATCCCGCACATTTATTGCAAAGATTTTTAATATCCGAAAAAATCTCATCATTCATAAAATCCGGCATAAAAGAATGTATATCCAAAAGACTGTCAATCAACCTGTTTTGCAAAGACTTCACTTCCTCAATCCGTAACTTTTCAAAAAGTGCATCAGCTTCAAAACGAAGCCCATAATACTCATACAATTTTTTCTCAAAAAAGCGATACAAATGATAACAATTTCTCTTCTTTTTAAAGGAAATAGCACGACACTTGCATTCGTCCTTTTGCAAATACGCACATTTGGAACATTTATATTTGAACATACTTTTTATTCTTCGCACATCTTTCGAGTCGATAAAACCAAGCTTTGCCAACTCATCGACATAACCCAACAACGTTTCAACTTGAGCAATTTTTATATCTGTATATCTCATAATGACAAAAAAGTATAAATACTTTTACATATTTGTCAAGCGGAAAAATTTAACCCCCATCTTACCGATGGGGGTTTTAAAATAAATTATGCTTATAAACTGTTCCAGGTCAACTTTTTAACCGCCCCTTCACTAAGGAATTGATGACCACCCTTTTCAGGATCCCCTATGTAACACGCACCGGTCATAGTTCCCGTATTGCTGTTAGCCGCCACAATCGAGGTAGCCAAGCTTCCGCCTTGTGTTAACAAAGTCGACGCACCGGTAGAAATAGCCGTAGACAATCCCTCCGACTTGCGTTGTTCAAGCGAAGTAACCTTAGCCTTACTTTCATTCACCGACTTTTGCATGGAATTATAAGTCTCCACCGCAGAACTGTAATTGTTTGTTGCAAAACCTTCAATATTGCTATTTCCAATTTGAAAAGTTCCATTATTTACATTTGCAACAAATGTATCCAAGTTCGAGGTATTATTTCCATTATTAGCAACAGATCTTTTTTTTGCAGAACATGAACAAATAGCTTGATATACTACAGTCGCAGTATTACCTGTACCTGAAATGTTTTTATCCCAAGAATCTAATATACAAGTATTAATATCAGGTTCCATATCTTGGGCTCTACATTTATTAAGGGCTTGAGTTTTACAAGTATTAACAGATGGGAGCATATTAGTCGGATCTATATCAAATGAACATTTATCAGATGTTGAATTTGACTGCGTAATAGGTAATTGACTTGCTATTTGAGTTTGAAGATAATAAGCATTCACATTATCTTTAAATTGCAAGTTATTAAAATCAGTAAACTTCTTATAAAATTCAGCTTCCTTTGTTTTCTTTTCCGCCTCAGAATATTCTTCAAATTTAACAAGACATTTAAGGTTATTATCTCCTTTTTTGACCAAACCACATTCTTTAATTTCTGTCACTGTTTGAACAGCAGGAGGTTGAGGTGCAGGTCCATATACCTTATTATTGTCAGATAAAGTTTTCTTTATAGATTCTATAGTAATTTTATTAGGTTCTTTACTTCTATCATCTACTGTATAATAATTGCCAGCAGAATCTGTTTTCGTAGCATTCTTACACTCACTGTCCTTTGTTTTCTTGCCATCAGGACACTTTTTCCATACTTCAACACAATCAGTACTTGGCTCCAATGTTATAGATTGAGTCTCATAGGAATAAACACCATAGCAATTCTTACCCTTAATATCCGACAACTTCTTCAATTCCCTACTTGCGGAAACGGAATCTGCGATTGCAAGACCTGTGGTCATAAGACCGCTTACCATACCCATACCTGATTGTATAATCGCACCAAGTTGTTCACCGGTCATCTCCTCTTTATACTCCATATCTTGATCTGATAAACCAAATTGAGTATAGGAGCAAGTAACCGACTTTCCAATCTTAAATCCCATACATTTATTATGCTTTTTATCACTTTTACCGCCGGCCTTTGCATAATAGCAAATATCGACTTCACACTCATTACCCTTAATTTTTCCACCCGCAGATTCACACGCCTCCGAAAAATATCCCTTTATTTTAGAGGTCATAATATTTCTCGCCTTAATCCTTATCATATCGGTATCGGCCGCATTATACATATTTAAACATGTAGTATCGGTTCTGATAAAAGTTTCCGGGTCATTCGCATTTTTAAAACATTTTTCATACGCAACATCACCGGAACATTGGCTGTATACACAACTCATCAACTGACTTGCCAATACTTCCGCCGCAGTATCCTCATCCACCGCCGTAGTAGTTGTAGAAGTTGTTGTATCGCCCCTTGCCCTTACCGAAGAAGCGGCTCTCTCTTCACTTTCCGTATCGACCGAAACAGTTGTAGTAATTTTCTTTCTGGGAGTTTTAGTCTTTGACTTTGATGCTCTTTTATTATTTTTTGCCGCAGAAACAATATCGGTAAACAATACACCGGCAATCAACAAAGTGCAAAAATAAATAATTTTATTACGACTGTTTTTCATAATACTCTCCTCAGTTTGCATATATGATAACATTTTTTTAATTTAATGTAAATAGTTTTTATATCTTATATAAATAAAAAAATTTCAAAAAAAATATATTTGCTACTTTACACACTTAAAAAAATATGATATTATGTAAAAGTCGAAATGAGGGAGAAAAATGTCAGGAAGTAATCTAAACCTTTTAAAAACTATATCAATAATATGTATCGGACTTACCTCCTGCCGTTCATCAAGATTGGATCAACGCATTCCTTTCAAAAAATCTGAAAAGAAAATGTCACTGCAAAAGGCGGATTATGAAAATCTTCCTAATTGGAATGCAGATAATAAAGTTGAGGCATTGGAAGCGTTTAAAAAATCCTGCACAAAAATTATGTCTGAAAACGATTTCGTGGCAAGCTCCCAAATCGTTATATCCGCAGACTTTATGAAATCCGCATGCGAGGCTATACCGGAGGGCAACATTACCCCCGAACTTGCAACAACATATTTCGAATATTGGTTTGAACCTTATCTCGTCCAAAATATGGACGGCTCCTCAAACGGAACTTTTACCAGTTATTACGAGGCTGAACTTGAAGGAAGCCTTAACGCAACATGCGAATATTTAAACCCTATATACGGAAAACCATCCGACTTGCCCGCAAATAACGGCAAATACCTTTCTCGCGAACAAATCCAAAAGGGTGGTTTGCGTGGAAAGGCTCCTGTCCTCTTTTGGGCAAAGGATGCCTCCGACGTATTCATTCTACATATCCAAGGTTCCGGTATAGTCAGAACAAAGGACGGCAAAAAATACCGCGTCGGATATGCTGGCAATAACGGACATTCCTTTGTCGGTATTGGCTCCATCCTTCAAAAAAACGGGATAAGACCGGAAGGCGGACTTTCCATGGGTGCAATAAAAACATGGCTTGACGCAAATCCGAAAAAGGCGCAAAGCCTTATGAACCAAAATCCGCGTTACATCTTTTTCCGTGATATAGTCGGCGAAGGTCCTATCGGCGCAATGGGTGTTCCCCTTACTGCCGGAAGAAGTATCGCCGTTGATACGGAATACATTCCTCTCGGACTTCCTGTATTCTTGCAAACAAACGACCCTGACGGCAACCGACTTCAAAAACTTGTTATCGCACAGGACACCGGTACCGCAATCAAAGGGGCAATCCGTGCGGATTATTTCTGGGGCAGCGGTAAACAAGCCCTTCAAATGGCCGGCCGTATGAGATCTAACGGCTCCTATTACATCCTCCTTCCAAAGGATGGCAAAAACTTCGCCGTTAAAAAATAGGTAAAGATTAAATATAATGCAACAATATTTAAGGAAGATAATAAAATCTGCTTATAAAAATTAAACATAACCTATCCTTCAAAAAGGTTATTACGAAGTAATGACCGGCGACCCCCAGGGGGGGGGAGGCTCGGGGGTCGCCTTTTAACAAGGAGGGGAGTATAAGGAATTTGCCCCCTCCAAAAAATATCCATTGACATCTGTTTTTTTTTGTTTAAACTCCTAAATAGAAACTAA
>CAZHAL010000045.1:0-7446 GCA_964530355.1 uncultured Bacteroidales bacterium
GGCACCCTTATCGCTTCTCGTGAAAAAGCAAGAAAAGAAGAAGTATGGAAGGAAATCGAACAACTTGTTGCAGATAACAAAGTTGTAACCGGACAAATCGTTGAACGTGTTCGTGGCGGTTTCACCGTAGATTTAAACGGTATTCCTGCATTTATGCCATCATCACAACTTGATATAAATCCAATCAAAGATATTAATTCCATAATGAACAAACCTATGGAATTCAAAATTATCAAAATGGATAAACTTCGTTCAAACTTAATAGTATCACATCGTGCAATCTTAGAAGGTGACAGAGCTGAAAAACGCGACGAAATCATCAAAAATATCAAAGTTGGCGATGTTATGGAAGGTGTTATCAAAAACATCACAGACTATGGTGTATTCATAGACCTTGGCGGTGTTGACGGACTTCTTCATATAACAGATATTTCATGGAAACGTGTTTCAAATCCAAACGAAATTTTCACAATAGGTCAAAAAATCAATGTAAAGGTTATCAACTTTGACCCTGAAACAAGCAGAGTTTCTCTTGGTATGAAACAACTTGAAAATGACCCATGGCAAAATATCGAAAAATTCGAAGTAGGTAAAATCTATAAGGGTGTTGTTACAAACCTTACAGATTACGGTGCTTTCATTGATTTGGAAGACGGTATCGAAGGTTTGGTTCACGTATCTGAAATCTCATGGACAAAGAAAAATCTTCAACCTTCAAAAGTTTTATCAGTATCAAGTGAAGTTGATGTAATGGTCCTTGAAATAGATCGTGAAAAACGCCGTATATCACTTGGTCTAAAACAATGCACTCCAAACCCATGGAAGGAATTTGAACAAACTCATGCTGTTGGTGATATTATCGAAGGCGAAATCAAAAATATTACCGAATTCGGTATATTTGTTTCCCTCGGCAACGACCTTGACGGTATGGTTCACCTTTCAGATATAGACTGGGATAAAAATCCGGAGGAAGCTGTTAAAGATTACCAAAAGGGTATGGTTATCAAAACAAAAATCCTTGAAATCGATGCAGATAAGGAAAGAATTTCTCTCGGTATCAAACAATTAAAAGAAGACAGAGTTGCTTCATCCCTTGACAAAGTTAAAAAAGGCGAAGTTGTAACTTGTGTTGTAAAGGAAATCAAGGAAGACGGTATCGTTGTTGAAGTAAACGACATCCCTGGATTCATAAAGACAGCTGACCTTTCCAAAACAAAGGCGGAGCAAAAGACAGATCGTTTTGCCGTTGATGAAAAGGTTGATGCAAAGATTATAAATGTCGATATGAAAACTCGCCAAATTTCATTATCTATAAAGGCTTATGAAATAGATGAAGAAAAGAAGATAATGAAGGAATACGGTTCAACCGACACTGGCGCTTTGCTTGGGGATATACTTGGTGCAAGTATCGAAGAAAAAGAAAAGAAATCAAAGAAATAAGGTTTTAATTCGAAAAATTTCCCCTCCTCGTGAGGGGATTTTTTTACACCTGCTTTTTATATATATTTTCATCAAATCCATATACTCCCTCTCCTTGTTATAAGGCGACCCCCGAGCCCCCCCCCCCTGGGGGTCGCCGGAAAACCACTTCGTGATTTTCACACTGGCAGTTATGGTTATGTAAATTTATTTGCATAAGTCCCCGCACCCGCGGGCGGGCACAAACTAAATAATTCATTATAAAAAAACTCCCCCGACTGGCGAGGGAGTCGTTAAGGTGGTGTTGCAGATTATTTAATTTTATAAATCGCAGCACAGTTTTTACAAAGTTTATCGGCAAATCTGCCACCTGTATTATCAGAATGAGAAACCCTACCATTTCCCGCATCTTTGTAATAAAATACATAAGTGCCGTTATCTCCTTTACATTGATCTGCATTGCTAATCTCAGATATTGTTACATGATCATCATTATCACTGTCTGTTTCTACATGATAACAAAACATCCTGTTAAATCCGGGACAAGATATTTTTGATATTACACTACCTGTTCCACCATAAGGACTGCTTTGTAAAGTAGGGCAGGAATTATTTGCACGAGATCCTTCATATCCTTTACTAATATCTCCGCCAGATTTTCCACCATCAGTTCCAGGGTATGAATAATAATCCCTTCCTTCGTCACTATCGTCTGCATATTGAGTTCCTCCCTTACCACCGGAACCGACAGAACCCCCACTACCACCGGAAGCTGTTACAAGATTAGAAGGGTTATAACTAGGTATGATACTATAGGCAGCACCGCCACCGCCTCCGGCAATATAATATGTATCTCCTATTTTAGCCCATGATCCACCGCCACCACCGGTTGCATTTGGATCATACCATTCGCTACCTGCATCATCAGAATTACCACCATAGTTATCATATGTTGATATTCCGGCTGCCCCTGCAGATATTTGATAAGATGTATTTGATGTAACTTTTATCATATATTTAAGTTGGGCACCTTCTCCGTATAGTTTTGTAAATTTCTGCAGAGAGAAGTCACCTGTTTCTCCTCCGTCACCACCACCAAGGACTATAAGGTAAAATCCCGGCGTTAAAGTTCCTGTTGTATTGCTACTTAAACAACCAAAACAATTATTCCATCTATAGTGTGGAGTTCCTTGACTTGTTACTTTCGCTACAGTGCTCTCAATTTCATATTTCAACCCTGTGCAACTTGATGAACCGGCACTTGAAGTTTCCCAATATCCGCAGGCCGTGCAAGAACTTGATCCGGCCGGGGCGTAAGTATTTGCCGGACATTGAATGCAACCTGTCGACCCGTTGACGTGGTTACTGCGAGTTCCTGCACCACATTGTTTACACGACGATTTACCAGCTTCGTCTTGATACCAACCGGGCGTGCACGATGTGCACATGTTTGCTCTGCTTGCGGAAACAGTTCCTGCGGAACATTGTGTGCAGCTTGTTGCTCCGGATTTTGAAAAAGATCCTGCGGAACACGGTGTGCAAGATGTAGATCCGCTTACGTTTGTAAAGGTTCCTGCCTGACACGGGGTGCAACTTGTCGCACCATAGCCGGCATAGGTTCCGGGATTACATTGTTGGCAAAGGTAGACCTGGGCGCCCACACCGGTAGCCAAGCCGACACTTCCCAATAAAGTCAGATATTTTATTTTTTTACTCATTTATAGTCTCCTTTTTGTTTATTGTTTATTTTAATAATGAATCATTTCATTTTGTGCGCCGCCCGGCCCCCGAACCCTTCGGGCGGGCGCACATGAGCTCGCTTTTTTATTGTTAATTTTTTCATAGATTTCATTACCTCCTTTTTTAAGAATGATTTACTATCATCATTTGCCATGACCCTGCAGGACAAGCCGATACAGGCACTGCTATGGCTCCTGCCGGACATTGTATTACACAATGTCTCTCCCCTGCGTCGTATCTCATATATGTGTTGTTCTCACATTCACAGGTATTCCTTGATCCGTTATATTTTGCGGTAAATGCATTAGAACAATTACTTGCGCTTTTTGGCACGCAGTATTTCTGCATGATGTCGGTAAGGTCAGCTTTTGATACAGACGGCATCATACACAACAATGCTGATGTTAAAAAGACAGATTTAATTTTGTTCATAGTCTTCATTTATATTCTCCTTTTTGTTAGTTAGTTGTTAATATTTTTTCCTTTACACATTTTCCAAAGCCGACAGGCTTTATGCACACCCGCGGGTTCGGGCGCACTTATAATCACAATTTTTATTGTTAAATTTTGCATCTTTTTCTCCACCATAAAAGTTAGGGAGAGAGGGGGCTAGAAAGACAATGTGAAACCGCCACACCTCTCATACATAAATTTTACGAGTCTAAAAAACACGCTTGCGTTTAAATGAATAATCAACCATCCCCGAGTATTTGCTACTCAAAGACAGACAATATTCCGAAATCTCGGATTTAATTATTGATGATGCCGATCGCAACTGCGACGATATCAAAAGGATATGTTTTAGTTTGTTCATTTTCTTGCTCTCCGTTTATTTTTCCCACATACCAGACAACGGCCGGGCAGTTGACAAACCAAGTAAAAGACTGATCCTATAACTTTTAGAATATATTTCTATACTCCTGTTGTATGGTTATAGCTCCCCAACCACACAAAGGGGGTTGGGACTTTAAGGTAAAAAAAAAGACACCAAAGAGGTATCAGTATTTTCTTTCACCGTTCTTTTACTAGGGGCTTGTCACGGCCTCGTATCACGTTTTCTGATACTAAACACAGATATTTTCTGTGCCTGAAAAATAATATAATCCAATAATTAAGAAAAGTAAAATAAAAAATAAATTGGTAATATTATTTCTTGCAAAATCTATTATTATTCTATAAAATTTGCATATATTTAATCTTAGGAGTTTGAAATGAAAATATCAAAAATAAAACTTTTTACCATATCAATTATAATGTTAATATCACTTATACTTGTAATTCCGACTTTTTTAACCGAAGAACAAAGGTTAAATCTTCCTGAATTTATGCAGGATTCCGAAATCGCTCTCGGACTTGATTTAAAGGGCGGTGCCTACATCTTGCTTGAAGCTGATATAGACAGTGTTATAAAGGAACGTTATTCTATCTTAAAAGATACTTTGCGAAAGGAACTAAGAGCTGATAAGGAAAAAAATCAAAAAATGATTCCTTACTCCAACCTTACCGGTGTATCAAATTCGGTTAGTGTTGTTATAAAAAACGATGCCGATATTGCCGATGCTAAAAAACGTATCCGTAATGCTACATCCGGCGAAGTAGAAATTGATACCGATGGTAACAAACTTAAAATTTATTATTCCACAGCAAGCATTTCAAAAATAAAGACAGATGTTCTTTCCAACTCTATTGAAATAGTTCGTCGTCGTGTTGACAGCCTTGGTAACAAAGAGCCGTCTATTCAAAAACAAGGCGAAAACCGTATTATGGTGCAACTCCCGGGTGTTGATAATCCTGAAAGGGTAAAGGAGCTTATCGGTAAAACCGCAAAAATGACTTTCCATGAGGTAGATGAGGAAGCAATGCAAACAGGTCACATCTCCCTTGATAGCGAAGTCATAGACGGCATAGTGGTAAAGAAAAAAGTTGCGGTAAGCGGTGATACCTTAACCGATTCCCGCGTTGCCTATGACAGAAACGGACGTCCTGCCGTAACTACAACATTCAACAGCGTAGGAGCAAAGGAATTTGCACGATTAACACAGGATAACGTAGGCAAACGATTCGCAATAGTCCTTGACGGTCGTGTTCTTTCCGCTCCTGTTATCCAAGAAGCAATTACCGGCGGTTACGGTCAAATCACCGGAAGCTTTACAACACAACAGGCAAATGATTTATCAACTATGCTTCGTTCCGGTGCTCTTCCAACCGAATTAACCGTAGTAGAAGAACGAACCGTCGGAGCAGGGCTTGGTGCTGATTCTATAAGAAAAGGAAGTATCGCAAGTATCTTCGGTTTAATAGTAGTTCTCGCCTTTATGGTAATAACATACGGCGTTTTGGGTATCTTCTCTGATATAGTATTGATATTCAACATACTCCTTATATTCGCAGGCCTTGCCCTAACCGGTGCGACATTAACCCTTCCGGGTATCGCAGGTATCGCCCTTAACATAGGTATGGCGGTCGATGCAAACATCTTGATTTTCGAAAGAATGAGAGAGGAAGCAAGAAACGGAATGAGTGCCATCAAATCCATAGAATCCGGATTCTCAAATGCCCTTTCCGCTATTATGGACAGTAATATTACAACACTTGCCTCCGGTTTGATATTGTTCCAATTCGGAACCGGCCCTATAAAGGGATTCGCAGTAACCCTTATAATGGGTATCATTGCCTCTTTATTCACAAACATAACTTGCCTTAAATTCATAATGGAACTTTGGGCAAAAACCGGCAAAACAAAAAAAGTTGATTTATAGTATTTGAAATAAAAAAGGAAAATGAAAATGAAGTTAACAGATTTAACAATAGCACAGGCAAAAAATTTATTATCAAAAAGGGAAATATCCGCCGTTGAACTTACAAGGGCGTATATTGATAATATGGAAAAGTATAGGGGACTTAACGCCTATATAACCGAAACACCGGAAATCGCCCTTTCACAGGCAAAAATTGCGGATGAAAATATCTCCCTTGATAAAGCCAGAGTTTTAGAGGGTATCCCTATGGCAATAAAGGATTTATTCTGCACAAAGGGGGTAAGGACCACCGCATCATCAAAAATGCTTGAAAACTTTGTTCCGGAATATGAATCAACAGTTACGGAAAAATTACTCAATGCCGGTATAACAATGCTTGGAAAAACATCATTGGATGAATTTGCCATGGGTTCAACAAATTTGACTTCCTACTTTGGTGAAGTTAAAAATCCATACAAAAGAAATGGTGAAGATTTAGTCCCGGGCGGTTCTTCCGGCGGTTCTGCTTCTGCCGTTGCCTCCGGTCAAGCAATGGCCGCAACCGGTTCCGATACCGGCGGTTCCATCCGTCAACCTGCATCGTTCTGCGGACTTGTCGGAATAAAGCCAACCTATGGTCGCGCTTCCCGTTACGGTATAGTTGCATTCGCATCATCACTTGATGTCCCAGGTGTGATTGCAAGAACGGTCGAAGACAACGCAATCCTTTTAAATGTAATTTCCGGACTTGATGCAAAGGACCCTACAACCGCACCTCGTGAAGTTCCTGATTTCACAAAGGTTTTGGGCGACAGCATAAAGGGTTTGAAAATCGGAATCCCAACCGAATACAAAAGTGATAAATTAAATCCCGATGTGCAAAAGGCATGGGACGATATGGCAAAAAATCTTGAAAGTTTGGGTGCGGAAGTCGTTGAAATCTCGCTTCCTCTTACAAAATTTTCACTTCCTGTATATTACATAATCGCGCCGGCGGAGGCATCATCAAACCTTGCAAGATACGACGGTGTAAAATACGGATACAGAACTCAAAGTCCTTTCCATTCTCTTGATGAAATGTATGAATTAACAAGAACGGAAGGATTCGGTGCAGAGGTCAAAAAACGTCTTCTTATCGGTTCAACCATTTTGACCGAGGAATTTTATGAACGTTCTTACTTAAAGGCTCTTAAAACTCGCAGACTTATTTGCAACGACTTTGATGAGGCATTTAAAAAAGTCGATGTAATCCTAACCCCATCAACAACCGGCGCGGCATTTTCCAAAACCGATTCGCTTTCACCACTTGATGTATACTTAAACGATATTTATACTGTGGGTGCAAGCTTGGCCGGACTTCCTGCAATAAGTGTCCCTGTCGGCTATGATAAAAACGGACTTCCTCTCGGACTTCAACTTATTGGAAAACGCTTTGATGAGGAAACAATCTTCAAATTCGCACATCACATAGAAGAAATTTCAAAATTCGATAATACACCATCAAAGGTAATGGGAGAATAACTATGACATATATTTTAAAAGGCAAAAA
>CAZHAL010000046.1:0-7206 GCA_964530355.1 uncultured Bacteroidales bacterium
ACCAATTAAATCTGCGTTGGCGAATTTGGAACCGGCTCTGTCCTCTGTTGTATCAATGATAGTTTCGATACCGGCGGAGGTTAATTTTTGATACAAATCATTTGCAAGGTTTAAAACTTTTTCATCATCGCCAATAGAGATTATGTGGACCTTGTATGGAGCAACAGTCATATTGAAAACAGCCTTTGCCTCATCCCCGCTTTGTTCCAAAAGACAAGCCAAGGTGCGGGAAACACCGATACCATAGCAACCCATAACAGGGGTTTGTTTTTTGCCTTCCTCATCCATATAGGTAACATTCATAGCGCTTGTATATTTATCACCAAGTTGGAAGATATTGCCAACCTCTACACCGCGAAGTTTTTGGAGTTTCTTTCCACATTTCGGGCAGATTAGAATATCATCTGCATCCTTATCCGTTAAAACCTCTTTATTTGCGCGGTAATCACAGCCTTCGCAAATATAAATGGTATCTTCACCAATATCGGTTATCATTTGGAATTCATGTGAAACCTTTCCACCCATATCACCGGTAGGGGCAAGAATATCTATAACGTTATTTAAGCCTAAGCGTTTATAGATAACCTTGTAAATTTCAAGCATTTTATCATAAAATTCGTTCAAGCTATCCCAATTTGTATGATATGAGTATGCGTCCTTCATCATAAACTCGCGGGTTCTGATAAGCCCTGCCCTTGCCCTTAATTCATCACGATATTTTGTTTGTATTTGGTAAAGGCAAAACGGAAGTTGTTTATAGCTTTGTAAAGTAGAACGGACATAGTCGGAAATAATTTCTTCGTGTGTCGGATTTAAAACAGCATCGCTTCCGGCACGAGTTTTGAATTTAAGTAAAATATCCACTGTATCGAATCTTCCTGTTTCCTTCCAAAGTGTGGCAGGAGATACCATAGGCATAAGGATTTCCTGGCATCCGAGTTTTGATAATTCCTCACGGATAACCTTTTCTATATTCAAAAGCAAGGATAAACCGAGTGATGAATAAGTGTAAAGGCCGGCGCCGGTTTGATGAACATAACCACCCTTTAATGCCAATTTATGGCCGGAGGTTGTTGCATCGGACGGAAGTTCCTTTGTTCGTTTTATAAATAAGTTTTCTATTCTCATTATAACCTTCTTTGTTTTAAAGATTATCTTGTCTTTGTTCTGCCTGTTATACGATCTATTTGTTCGAAATATTCCCTTTTAACTAATTTGCAAGCCTCCGGATTATATTTCATTGTTTCAAAACAGGTTTGAACACATGGGTAATACTGACGTCCATCGTAATCAGGACATTTATCTACAAATTCAGTTAATTCTACGCTTGATATTGCTCTCATTATAATTCTTCCTTTATTGTGCCTTGTTTATCCTTATAACGGAAAGTTATACGGCCCTTTGATAAATCGTATGGGGTCATTTCAATGTTTACGACATCGCCTACCATAACCCAGATTCTGAACTTTCTCATTTTACCGGCAGTATGGGCAATAACCGTATGTCCGTTTTCAAGTTCGACCTTGAACATAGCATTCGGAAGTTTATCAATAACCGTTCCTTTGAATTCCAATAATTCTTCTTTATCCATAAATTCACCTTTTTTGTTGTTTTTATTCTTTTAATTTTATATCATTATAAACCAGAATTAAATAAAATTGCAACAAAGGATTTTAAAATGTCATATTTGGAACATTTTCACTTTGATAAAGAACCTTTTCCAACACATTCTTTTAATTATATTTATGAGAATAAAAAACAATTTTCCATAATATCCGAAATTTCCGATTCAATCAGATTCAATTCCGGTATTTATACTATTACAGGAGGCAACGGTGTAGGAAAAACCTTTGTTTTGAACCAAATAAAACAAAAACTTCAACATAATGATTTGGTTGTTTTTATAAGTGCGAGTGAGAAAACCGATATTTTAAAGGCGATTTCTTCTCAACTTATGCAATTAAATACAACCAAAAGGCAAAGTCAGGATGATGTTTTCCAACTTATTTCCAAATTTCATAAAAAAGGGCAAAATATTATACTTATAATTGATGATATGCAGGAGCTTGATAAATCACAAATCAGGACTATTGCCTCTCTTATGGAAGTGATAGGATATTTAAAGGTTATTGCCGGCGGAAATAAACAATTAAAAAAGATTTTGAAAAACAGAAATTATCCTGTATTTAAAAGTAAGAAGATTAAAAATTATCATCTTTCACATTTTTCATTTATAAATTCCGTAAAATATATAAATTCCGTTTCTGTTGATGCTTTATCGCTAAGCCAATATAAAAAGGTTATAGGTATTATTCCAAGGATGTTTATTTCCTTTATCTCCAATCATAATATCAGTCATATTAACTATATTACGACAGAGGCGATAAAGGACAGTTATAAAAATTATCAATCAAATGTTGAAATTAAAAATATTTACCGAGTTGCAAAACAAAACGGCGATATTGTAAAGGAAAACCTTTATTTTAAATTTCAAAAGGTATTTCTTTATATACTTATAATTCTTTGCGCGTATTTTTGTTTTAAACTTATTTCCGGAAGACAACATTTAATTCAAAAAATTGAGGTTGAAAAATCTCTTGATGAACAGGAAAAATCATTTGAAAAACTTTATTAGTATTTCATTGATTTAAGTTTATTGTAAACCTTTTCATTTTCAATTATTTTTGTTGCGATTTTAACAGGAAGCTCCTGTGCCTCTGTAATAGGATAAAGTGACGGGCAGGATTTCCTTATCCTTTTTACATCCGAATCCTTCGGCGTGTCGGAAAATCTTTCCCTGTTATCCTTGAATATTCCGGTTTCAACATTTTTTACAAAGATATCGATTGATGCTTCATTTGAAAAACTTGATGCACAAACAAGCGGGATTACGCCAACCTTGCTTAGCATATAACCGTTCGGACTTATCGCTTGTTTAGTAGTGAATTCAATTTGCGCCTTGTTTGGTAAGGTAAAGGTTTCATGCACGGAACCGTTTCCGAATGTCGGTGCGCCAACCAAAACGGCACGACCAGCGGATTGAAGTATAAAAGCAAACATTTCCGCTTCTGCTTTTGTGCTGTGATCGGCAAGGATTATGATAGGTTTACCCTTTAATATATCACCGGATTTTGCTGTATAGATTTGATTTTTATCTTCGCCCAAACCCTTTGTTTTTAAAATTTCGCCCCCGGAGATAAAAAGGTTTGCCATTTCCAAACTTTCGGTAAAATCACCACCGTTGTTTGCCCTGACGTCTATAATTACACCCTTTAATTTATCCTTATTAAGCCCGTCTATTGCATCCTTTAATTCATAGGAGGATTTTTGTTTGAAATTACTTATTGAAATTACGGGAATTTCCGGATTGGTTTTATTTACAAATAATGACGGAGCAATGAATATATTCCTTTTTAAATATTCGCTATTCTGTTTATTTGTAATATAACTTATGTAATTTAAATGGACTATTGATGAATCGTTATTTGTTAAAACGGATTCGATATTTTCATCCGTTAATTTTGTAACGGGAATTGAATTTATATGAGTTATAACATCGCCTTCCGCTATTTTAGAAAAATAAACCGGAGATTCGTTTATAATACTTAATACCTGTATGCCGTTAGGAATACGTCTGTATGAGAAACCGAGAGTGTTGGAATTGTAGCCCTTTTGCTTTTTTTGAAGGCTTATGTTATCAGTATATTTTGAATTTTCATCCAAACTTTGAAGCAGATATACAGCTGTTATATAATAAATTTGTTCGGGATGAGCATTTTGCATAGACGGATATTTTTCCCTGAAATGCAAAATTATATTTACAATTAAATTTGCCCAGGCCTGTGCATCACCTTCAAACGGAGTGCTGTAATTACCGACCAAAGTTAAATTTTTATCATGAATCAAAAGTCGGTTATTTGCGATTGTTACACTAAGTTTATCCGAAAACGAAGAAAGACCATCCAATACATAATTTACCATTTTTTCGTATGGCATATCATATATATAATTGTTTTCTATTGTTTCAAGAAGGTTTGTATAAAATTGTGTTGCCTCCGGCACGGAAAAATTATTAACAATATTTGTATTGTTTAACCAAAATTCGTTTTTATTATACGAATATTTTTGGCTTTCTTCCCTTGATATAGGAATTATTTCAACATCCTTGATATTTTTTACAATATGCTTTGGCACAGTATTGGATAGGGAAATTTGCGGTATAAACATTATACCCAATGAAAGATTTATTATTTTTCCTTTTATTCCCCCCATATAAACCCCTATTTCATTTGTGATTTATTAAACAGCAACAGTGATGATGTTGATATAAGCATGGATGAATAAGTTCCGATAACTATACCGAATAACATAACTGCGGAAAAACCACGTAATACTTCGCCACCGTATAAGAAAATACAAAGGACGGCAAAGAATGTTGTGAAGCTTGTCAACATTGTTCGTGAAAATGTTTCATTTATGGAAAGGTTAACTGTTTCCGATAATGACTTTGATTTATATTTTTTAAGGTTCTCACGGATTCTGTCGTAAATGACAACTGTATCGTTGATTGAATATCCGGCAAGTGTTAAAAGTGCCGCAAGGGTTGTCAAATCAAACTCTATCCCTGTGATACATAACATTGCAAGGGCAAGCATTATATCATGGAAAAGGGAAAGACCCGCGCCAATAGCAAACGGAAGTTCAAACCTTATCCATATATAAAGGGAAATTACCAAAATTGAAATAACCACAGCAAGGATACCGTTTTTAATCAAATCCGCACCGACCTTTGGTCCGACTATTTGAGTATTGCGGTATTCTACACCCTCCCCCAAAATAGTTTTAACGGTTGTAAGATCCGATGTGATTTCGACTTCTGTTTTTGAACCTTGTGGAAGATAGATTGAAAAAATTGTTCCGGTTTCGCCCTGTGCTTGGATTTGCGGGGAAAGCGATTTTAAGGAAGATCTTAATTCCTCTATATCCGCAGGCTTTTCGGTTTTTATTTCAATTAAAACACCACCGGTGAAATCAATACCATAGTTAAACGGTTTTACACATATAATTACAACGGATGCAAGAACAAGAAGTAATGCAAGTGTTGAAAAAATTTTGCTTTTTTTCATAATTTCAAAATGAGTTCTGATAGGAATAAGTTTTATAAGTTTGAACATAGTATATCCTTTATTCAATTATTTTCGGAACAGTGAAATATTCGCCTTCGTCATCAGGAGATGGAGCATTTTTCAAAACTTCCTCCCGGCTGTTTTCAACGACGATTGTATCATTTCTTCTTGGAAGAGGATGGTTGCATACGGAATTAAGCGGTTCGACCCCGTCAACATTTACATCGTCAAGCCCCTTTATCCATTCAATTACGTTTTCAAGTTCGCCAACCATTTTTTCGGCCATTTCGTCGGTCATACCGATACGGACCATCTTGGCATTTGCCTTTACTTTTTCTTTTGTAAAATACATATTTATTTCCTTTGTTATTTTGATTTGGATTTTAGCATAACTTTTTTATACCAGTCAAGAAAAACTATTTTTTAATCCTTTATTTTTAATGAAGATGTTCCTACTGACTATATATGGAAAATATTATACAATAAACTTATCCGTAACGGATAAATATTAACATAAAGAAAGGGAGTATAAAATGCATACATTTATGAATCTTATTTGTTCAATTTTGGTTATAATAGGAGCTATTAACTGGGGTTTAGTCGGCGCATTCAATCTTAATTTAGTATCTGTGCTTTTCGGACCTATGTCAATTCTTTCAAGAATTATCTATATAATTATAGGTATCGCAGGTATTTGCGATATATTTATGTTCAAAAGAACTTGCACTATTATCAAAAATAATAATAAATAGTTTTGAAAACATATTCTTAAAGCTCAGTCCCAAAACTGGGCTTTTTTTTTATTTTTCTTGAATAAATTAAGTTTTTATTCTAACTTATCCTTATATAAAAAACAGGAAAGAATAAAAATGCAAAAAATTAAAGATATGAATAAGTATTTCAAGGCAACGGTTGTTATCCTTGGCATACTGACTGTTGTTCGTTTGATATTGGCGGGATTTATCGGACTTGACGGAGGTCCGGCATACTATGCTATGTGGAGCAGACATTTGGAGATGTCGTATTTCGATCATCCTATGATGGTTGCGGTTATGGTAAGGATTTCAACCGCTATTTTCGGATGGAATAATTTTGCAATAAAATTGCCGGCTATTTTAGTATATCTTGCAACCTCTATATTTATGTATAAAACCATTAAATTATGGGGCGGTAAAGATAAAGGCGCCTTTTATGCGGTGATGTTTTTTAATTTCATCCCATGGATTGCAGAAAGTTTTGGGATAAAGGCCGGTAATCCGGATATACCTTTTCTTTTTTGTTATATGATGGTGTTTTATTACTTTTCGAAACTATATAAAACTGAAAATCCGAATAATTGGTATTTTATCGGAATATGGACGGCTCTCGGTCTTCTTTCAAAATACAAAATGGTGTTTGTATACCCTGCCCTTTTATTATGTATGATAGGAATGCCAAAGTTAAAATCGCAATGGAAAAGGCCACAGCTTTATATTTCCGGCTTTTTTGCGCTTATTGGAATAGTGCCGACGGTTATTTGGAATATTAACAATGACTTTGCATCATTTTCGTATCATTTGGTTGAAAGACAAGGATCTTTCGGGTTTAAGCCTATGCAACTTTTGAACTTTTTGGGTAATCAAATTGCGATTATGGGTGTGTTTATTCCGGTTCTTTTGTTCATAAATGCCTATAAAAATAAATCCAGCGAAGTTGGAAAGTCGGCAATATTTTTTGTTGCTCCGGCTGTTGTGGTGTTCAGCTTTGCAAATCTTTGTTTCGGGCAAAGTATGCAAAACTGGTGGGCTTCGGTTTATATGATTTTGCTTGTTTTATATGGGGTAAAAAGAGTCCTTAACAAATATGATAAATGGATTTTGGTATTTACCGCCTTTGTATCTATTATTGGAACTGTATTTTATGTATATCCGTTCGGAGTTAAATTGAAAGAGACGACAAACTTCCTCGACCATCATTTATTTGATAAGGCGGCAACACATCTTAAAAAAATTATAAAAGAACGTGAGGCGAAAGGCGAAACCGTATACGTAGGGACTCCTAGGTATAGGACTACGGCTATGCTTGGAGTAAATATGCCGGA
>CAZHAL010000047.1:0-7154 GCA_964530355.1 uncultured Bacteroidales bacterium
CATTTGCGAAACTGTCACTACCGTTTATAGAAGATTGAAGTTGTTCAATTTCCCCAAAATCCCTTAGCATAAAGCGAGCAATTCTTTGACATGCTGTTGTCATTATATGTAAGTTAGCAGATAAATTTGTGTCCATTTTACAACTCCTATTTACGATTTTAAAATTTAATTATCCTTATTATAAATAATATTTTTATTTTTGCAAGGATTTTTAAAAAATGATGAAATTCCTTTTTCAAAAGTTATATTGATTTTCATAAAAAAAAGATTTATCATTTAAAAATTAAATCAAGAAACAGGAGAACAAATATGTCAAAACAAAACCCGGTAGTCTTATGTATCCTTGACGGTTGGGGATACAACCCAAGCAAAGTTGGAAACTCTATTGAAATTGCAAATACCCCAAATTGGCACAGAATGTTGGATACTTATCCGCATAACCTTTTGGACGCAAGCGGTGAAGCCGTAGGTCTTCCGGAAGGTCAAATGGGTAATTCGGAGGTAGGTCATACAAACATAGGTGCCGGCCGTGTCGTAATGCAACTTTTGGGTATGATTGAACAATCCATTAAAAATGATACTTTAAAAGATAACGAATTTTTAAACGATTTTATATCAAAGGTAAAGGCATCAAACGGCGCTTGCCACTTAATCGGTCTTTTATCAGACGGTGGCGTCCACGCACACATTAAACACATTATCGCCCTTGCAAAGGCAGTTGAAAAGTCCGGCGTAAAAGTATACCTTCACGCAATAACCGACGGTCGCGACACACCTCCATCATCCGCAGTTCAATATATGGAAGAATTTTTGAACGCAACAAAGGCTTTAACAAATCTTGAAGTCGCAACAATTTCCGGCCGTTATTACGAAATGGACCGAAATAAAACCTGGGACAGAACAAAACTCGCATACGAAGCCCTAACCGAAGGCAAAACCATTGATAAATTCACAAATCCGGTGGAGGCTATCAAACAATCCTATGCAAACGGTGTCACCGACGAATTTATCGTTCCAACCGCAAAGGAAGGATACGACGGTATGACCAACGGCGACGGAGTTTTAATCGCAAACTTCCGTGCTGACCGTGTCCGCCAAATCGCAGACGCCCTCGCAAACCCATATTTCGATAATTTTGAAAGGGACAAAGTCGTTAAATTCTCCGCCCTTCTCGGTATGGCAGAATATTCCGTTGAACTTAACGAATTTTATAAAACCCTATTCCCTGCCCAAGAATTAAAAAATATATTCGGAGAAGTCATTGCAAACGCAGGCCTTTGCCAACTTCGTATCGCAGAAACCGAAAAATACGCACATGTTACATTCTTCTTTAATGGCGGAGAAGAAAAAACTTTCCATTGCGAAGAAAGAATTTTGATACCTTCCCCAAGTGTTGCAACCTATGATTTACAACCTGAAATGTCCGCATACCAAATCACCGAGAAAATAGAAGAGGCATTAAAGGAAGAAAAATTCGATGTAATCATAGTCAACTATGCAAACGGCGATATGGTCGGTCATACAGGTATAGAACCTGCCGCACAAAAGGCAGCCGAAACTATCGACGAATGTATTGCGCGCCTTGAAAAGGCAGTCCTTGCAAAACACGGTGTCCTATTTATTACCGCGGACCACGGAAACGTTGAAAAAATGCTTGATAGTGACGGAAAAACTCCATTTACCGCACACACAACAAATCCGGTGGAGGCAATATTAATCGGTGTTGAGGAAGTCAAAGAATTACATAAGGGTAAATTGGCTGACATAGCCCCTACACTTCTTAAAATCCTAAACATCCCGCAACCTGCGGAAATGACCGGAAAACCATTATTTTAAAGAAAAATTTAGCCCCGCAAAAACGGGGCTTTTTTAATATTGTAATATTCTTTACCAAGTAAACTCATTAGGATAATTGTCACAATAACATCTTTTCTCACCTTCATAGTCGTCATCATCCTCATAATACCAACTACATGAACAATAGGTTATACTTTTATCTGTATTGAACTCAATATAAACATTTCCTTCATCTATTCTACAAGGCAAAGATTTACAATCTAGATTAAATGTTCCACCTTCACTTCCAATAGATACCCAATAACTACCACACTGACCTCTTCTAATTGCACAGTATTTATGTTCTCCTTTATTAGGGTCAAAACCAAAAGCCTTATTTGAACAATTATAGGTAATCCCAGCACTACGCCAAGCATATTGATTACTTTTTGGATTTTTATGATAATAGCAAACCTTAAATTGAATAGGAGAACAAATCCCACTTCCCTCATTTGACCATTTATAATCTGGGCAAGGTGTGCAAGATGTAGATCCGGCCATTGAATAGGTTCCTGCCGGGCATTTTTTACAAACAGAACTGGACTTTGCCATCAATTCATCGGAATATGTTCCTACAGGACACTTGGTGCATTTACCATTAGAATCATAACTTCCCGCACCACACGGCATACATTGGTAAAATGTCTGCGCACTCACATCTGACGGAAAGTTCGAAATCGCTCCCGCCACCGCCATCATTAAAATTTTATTTTTATTTAACATAAGTTTTTCTCCTTTTATTTTTTTAATTAAATAAGTTTTCGTTTTTTAAATAGCTGTATTTCCCTCTTTTCTGTTTCTCTACCTCCTTAGTTTTTATTAGTTTGAGTTTTTAAATTCTTTGTGTTTGTTTTTTTATAAATGAATCATTTCATTTTGTGCCCGCCCGACCCCCGAACCCTTCGGGCGGGCACTTATTGGCACACTTTTTATATTCATTTTTCCTTTCTCCTCTTTTTTATTGTCAGTTAGTTGTTAATTTTTTATCCCTTCAACACTCTTCAAAGCCGGTAGGCTTTGGTCCATCCCCTAGGGGGGGGTAAGGGGAACACACTGACTGCACCCTCCTCCCGAAATATTGTTGAAGTTGTTTTCCATAACCTCAACCCCTTTCGGGTTGATAGCCCCAGTCTGCTCGGCACCCCCTCCGCCCCCTTTAGGGGGTGCCGGAAAACCACTTCGTGATTTTCACACTGGCAGATATAGTTATGTAATTTTGTTTGCATATTCTTTTATCTCCTATTTTTCATTATTATTTCGTTTGCCCACAAGCGCGCCCGCCCGAAGGGTGCGGGGGCCGGGCGGCTCGCTAAATAAATGTATCTACTAAATTTCTCTCTCATAAAATCACCCTCTGATTTTTTCGGGAGGGAGGAAGCAGAAGACTATGAACCAAAAAAACAACTTCCTCCCATAAACTTTCTAATTCCAAGTCTTGGTTGGCACATTATAAGCTTGAAGTGCATACCCGCCCGGACAACCTCCATTCGTAACTTGTTGTAAAGAGTATCCGCTAGGACAATTCCCATTTGTTACCAAAACAGGCTCATACCCACTCGGGCACTTTATAGGCTCGCAAGTTTTAAAATTATAATTGGCATAAGACCCGGTAATGCAGTTCTTACACGCTCTGTTTGAAGAATCATAATATTGAAGGTTAGTATCACAATCACAAGTCCCTCTTGACTGGTTATAATTTGCTCTAACTCCGGCCACACAACTTGACCCATCCTTTGGCACACAATATTTTTGTAAAATATCTGTCAAATTGGCTTTACTTGTTGACGTTACACCCAAAAATGCAACCGCAAATATGATAAACTTTGTTTTCTTCATTTTTCCCTCACTTCATTTTTGTGCCAATAAACACAAAAAAATTGTTTACTTTTTCTTTATGTCGAGAGAAAATATTGGGGGAGTTAGTTAATCAATGTAAGAATGACTTCTTTGACCTTTGGGGAAGGATCCCTTGGACATACGCCAAAGACTCCCCCAAACATCTAAGGGGGATACATTTTTATCGGGACATAAACACAAAGAGAATATGTTCCGCTTACATAAAGGATTAACTACAATCCCGTATCATCTCTGACACTAAATTTGAATACAAAGAATTCAAATCTATTTTTATGATACAATACAAAGAAATTTTTTTCAAGAAAGAAAAAATAAATTAACTTCCCCCTTGCAAAAGTCAGCGAATCGTGATATTATATATTTATACATCGTTGGAAAGTTATATATAACTCTTTGAAAGGTTGACTACCTTTAAAGGGATTTTTTATTTTTACAAAAGTATTTCTACATAAAATTATACGGATCTATATCAATTTTAATCTTAATTGACGAAGGCGGATTCACAAAAGAAAACCATTTCTTAATAATTTCCTGAATCTTTATATTCCTATCAACTATAAGCAAAAAACGCTTCCTGTGATTCTTTTTAAGAAGTGCAATAGGCGCATCAATCGGACCGAAACACGATACACCATCCAAATTATTTGGTGCTCGTCTGGCCAAAGCATAGCAAAAAGAATCTAGCATTTCCTTGTTTTTACAGGATAACACTATACTCGCAAGTTTTGAAAACGGTGGCATTTTTGCAATTTTTCGATTCTCTAACTCCTCCTTAAAAAAAGTTTCCCTGTCATTTGCTGCAATCGCCTGCATAACGGGATTATCAGGATTAAAGGTTTGAATTACTACCTCACCCTTTTTCTCACCACGACCTGCACGACCTGATACCTGCGTCAAAAGTTGAAATGTATTTTCATTTGCGCGCAAATCGGCACCGCTGAAACTCATATCCCCGTCAACCACACCGACAAGAGTCAAATCGGGGAAGTGATGCCCCTTCACAAGAATCTGCGTCCCTATAATAATATCAACCACCCTATCCTCAATCTGTTTGATAATTTCATTAAGTTTTGTTTGAGAGGTTATATTATCCGACGATATAGTAGTGATTCGAGCATCAGGAAACCTGTGCTTCACCTCATCTTCGATTCTCTCTATCCCGGGACCACACAAAAACCAACTGTTTTCTTTCTCGCATTCCGGACAATGAGGAGGCAACTTTGCACTATACCCGCAATGATGACAATAACATCTTGTATTATCCTTGTTGTGGGCAGTCAAATACACACTGCAATTAGGACATTGGATTCGATACCCGCAATCGGAACATAATACAAGCGGAGCATACCCGCGCCTGTTTATATAAAGCATTATTTGATTACCCAAAGAAAGATTGTCTTCAATTTTTTTTATCAAAACAGAAGAAAGCCAGCTTTGCCCCCATTCCTGTTTTTCCGGTTTGTTTTGCCGTAAATCAATAAGTTCAATCTTTGGCATAACCGCCTCACCAAACCTAGAGGTCAACTTCACGGATTGATACTTTCCCAACTTTACATTATTAAGCGTTTCTATTGATGGTGTAGCCGACGCAAGGATAATAGGAATTTTATCAATCGAGGCTTTAAGCACAGCCATATCCCGCCCCTGATAAATAACATTATCTTCTTGCTTATACGAATTGTCATGCTCCTCATCAAGGACTATTAGGGAAAGATTCTTATATGGTAAAAACAAGGATGAACGAGTCCCTACAATCACCCTTGCCTCTCCACTGACAATCGCCCGCCAATTATCTCTCCGCTGTGCCTTTGTAATACCGCTGTGCCATAAAACAGGTTGTATTCCGAATCGCATTTCAAACTTACTTAAAAATTGTCCGGTCAACGATATTTCGGGAAGCATTATCAAAACCTGAGAATCGGCATTCTTTAACGCCTCATCAACAACCTTAAAATAAACCTCCGTTTTACCGCTTCCCGTTATCCCGTCAAGAAGACATACCGAAAATCCGCTACCAAGCTTTGATGATAAAAACACGGTCGCATTTTTCTGCTCCTCGGTTAAATCAACCTCTTTATAATTCGGTATATAATCAGGAATTTTTTTCCTTGTTTTCGTATTTTCAAAAACCTCATCAAACCCTATCATCATTTTTAAAACATTTCCCAATGATGACAGATTATAATCCGCAACCCGTCTTATAAATTCCAACTGATTATCAGTCAAGCTGTAATCAAAACAACGATTCAAAATAAACTTTACCTTTGAAATATCATAATCCAAAGGTTCGGTATTTTTTGAAATTATTACCCCCAATTCCTGCTTTGAACGAAATGGAACATAAACATAATCTCCAATAAAAAACTCCCCATCCGAAGGTATAATATAATCATATCCATCACAATTAAGCGGAAGTAATACTTTAACAATATCACCAGATAAAAGTTTTGTTTTTTCCATTAGTTAGATTTCCTTTTTAAAAGTGATGCATCACCATACGAATAAAATCTGTAATCATTTTCCTTTGCAAACTCATACGCCTTTTTCATTTCATCAACACCTGCAAAAGCACACACCAACATAAACAAAGTTGACTTTGGCAAATGGAAATTTGTAATCAAATAATCAACCGATTTAAAATCATACGGCGGAGTTATAAATATATCTGTTTCCCGTTCAAACGGTTCAAAAAATCCGTCATCTTTTACAGCCGATTCCAAAAGCCTGAGGCTCGTAGTCCCAACCGCAACAATCTTTTTCCCTGCTTTTTTTGCAAGATTAAGTTTATCAGAAACCTCCCTTGTCAAAATACCAAATTCAGAATGCATTTTGTGATCTTTTGTATCCTCCACCTTCACAGGTTGAAAAGTTCCCGCCCCGACATGCAAAGTCAAATACAAAAGCTCGATTCCCTTACTTTTAAGCTTATCAAGCAATTCGGTTGTAAAATGTAATCCGGCCGTAGGCGCCGCAACCGCCCCCTCCTCCTTTGCATAAACGGTCTGATAATTTTCCTCATCTTCCTTTGTCGCCTCCCGTTTCAAATATGGCGGAAGAGGAAGAACCCCTATATTATGAAGAGTCGCAAAAAAATCGGCTCCCTTTCTGTTAAATTTCAACTCTACACCGCTTTCCCCTTGCTTTGATACAACAGTCCCAATCAACCCATCCTTAAAAATCAACTCATCACCGGAAGAAAGTTTTTTTGAATTTCGAATAAAGGCAAGCCAAGTTTCAATATCTATATTTTTATGAAGCATTACTTCAAACTCACGACCTTTACATTCCCCGTAAATACGCGCAGGAATCACCTTTGTATCATTAAAAACCATAACACAGTTATCAGGAAGTATATCAACCAAATCATAAACTTTTTTATTCAGAATTTCCGGAACAAGAAGAAGTTTTGCCTCATCACGTTTTTTCATCGGCTCTTTGGCAATAAATTTTTCCGGCAAATC
>CAZHAL010000048.1:0-7054 GCA_964530355.1 uncultured Bacteroidales bacterium
AGAGGCGGATGCGCACAAACCTTACTGTCGTTTCAAACTTAACGAAGGTGATGTGATATTTAACGATTTTGTAAAGGGGGAGTGTAAGTTTAATATGAAACATCTTTCCGACCCTGTGATAATTCGTGAAGACGGCACATACCTTTACAATTTTCCGTCGGTGATTGACGATATGGACAGCGGGATTACCCATATAATCCGCGGGCAAGATCACCTTACGAATACGGCAATGCAAATACAGATGTTTGAGGCTTTGGGTGCAAAGTTTATTCCTCAATTTGCACACTATCCTAGGATACTTAATGCCGAAGGTCACAAGTTTTCAAAAAGGGAGAGCGACATTTCCATACGCAATCTTAAAAATGACGGGATTGAGGCAATGACTATTGCAAACATACTTGTCGGGCTTGGTTCCGCAAACGGTGGTAAGATGCATAAAAGTATGGAGGAACTTGCATCAACTTTTGCACTTTCGAACTACGGTTCTGCGTTCAGTCGGTTTGATATGGATACTTTTTACAAGGAAAACGGCAAACTTCTTCGTGTGCTTGATTTTGATGATGTAAAGGACAGGCTTATTACAATAGACGGTCGCATAGATGCAAAGTTTTGGAATATGGTAAGGGGAAATATTGATAAACTTTCCGATATTTCATATTGGGTAAATGTTGTTTACGGTGATATAGAAGCCCCTGCTCTTTCATCAGATGAAAAAAGTTTTTTAAATACCACTTTGTCATCTTTGCCGGTTGGGGATTTTGATGAAAATACCATGAAGATTTGGGCGAATGCGATAATTGAGGCAACCGGTAAAAAGGGTCGCGATTTGTATCACCCTATCCGCCTTTGCTTAACCGGGATTGAATACGGGCCGGAGCTTTCGGCACTTCTTCCGTTGATAGGACGGGACAAGGTGATTGAAAGAATAAAAAAATCAGTATAAAAAAACTCCCTCACGAGGAGGGAGGGGTTTAATAAATGAATCATTTAGTTGTGCCCGCCCGCGGGTGCGGGGGTCGGGCGGGCACTTATGGACCTGTTTTCATAAACAAAACCCTCCCTCTTTATGAGGAAGGGTTTCATTAGTAATATAAATATTATATCTCTTCATATCCAATATAGTTATCCCAATCATTGTATCCACTTATATAATCTCCTGAATCTAAATAATTTTTATGTAATCCATCATCATTATCATAAACTACGTCCCCGAGATCATTTGTAATCATAAATTTTCCTGTTTTTTTATCACATGATACTCTTGGATTATGATTTATTACATCGTTACATGTATATGTAGTTGAGTATGATGCAGAATCATACTCATTCGTGCAACCATTTTTTTTGTTAGGATGAAATCCTCCTTCATTTTCTATTTTGGTAGTTGCTGTAAAAACACGAACACATTCTTTAGGATATGCACCAGATATACTAAAATCATCAATACACCAACCATCAGATCCACATCCTGATTCAGAATAGTCAATAGATTGTTTTAATCTGCATATTGCATATACTTTTCCAGGTTCAATCTTAAGATCCCCTCTACAATAGCTATTACTTAGATTCTTAGGATTATTTGGGTCATTTCTAAAGGTGAAAGTATATCCTCTAGAAGTCCCGTCGTAATTTAAAAATGGGGTAATAATTTTATTATTAACATAATTAGATATATTTGAATTTGAACCTATTGCTAGTAAGATATCACTATCAGATCCACAAGACTTTGCACTAATTTGTTCAATTGTTAAATTAGGATTTATTGAGGTTAATACAAATATTGCTTTATCATTTACGTTATTCGGACAAGCGGAGCACGAACTTTGTCCTGCATTAGGTTGGTATTGACCTTCTGGGCAAGGTAAGCAATTAGAGTTTCCTTCCGGGGAGTAAGTTCCTGCTGGACATTGTGACTTGCTCCCTCCTTTACAGCTGTAACCTGCCGGACAGGAAGATTTATTTGTGCCGTCACAAATCATCCCATCAGGACAAGGTAAGCATTTAAAGAGGTCTGCTTTAGCCTCTATTGAATTAAGGGAGAGCCCGAGAGCTCCGATTGTTAATATTTTGTTCATAGTCTTCATTTATTTTTCTCCTTTTAGTTTTAAGTTATTAGCTAGTTTTTTTATAATGCTTTATTTAAGTTGCGAGCTTTCCTTCCCCGCCCTGCGGGCGGGCACTTGTGGGTGCACTTTTTATATTTCTTTTTTTCATAGATTTCATTACCTCCTTAGTTTTTAGTTAGTTAAATTTTTTTCCCTTCAACAATTTTCAAAGACGTAAGTCTTTGGTGCTCCCCTAGGGGGGGGGGTAAGGGGAGCACACTGACTGCGCCCTCCTTTCGGGATATTATTGAAGTTGGTTTTCATAAAAGTTTTTCCCTTTCCACATTTTTCTCAGAAAGCCGAGTGGACGCCCAGGCGCCCCTTGGGGCAGGTGCTAGGATCTGCGGTCCCGTAAGCTGGCTATTTTTTATTCTTGAAAAATTTTTCATTTTTCCGTATCCTTTTAGGGAGAGAGGGGGCTAGAAAGACAATGCGAAACCGCCACACCTCTCATAAATTCTCTATTTACAGGTAGATAAAGTTACTCTGTAATATCCTGATGGACAAGTGTTACCGCCGGCAACCGTTTCAGAATATTGATCCGTGCTACACGTAGGTCTTATGCACTCTGTCGAACTTCTGTTTGTAACATATGTCCCAGTTGCACAGGTCTGGCATGTGCGTGTCCCTTTGTTGTAATACATATTGCAGGCCCCGCATTCGCACGAACTTCCGTTGTAGGTAGCACGCGAAATCCCGGTGCAGTTGCTTGCGCTCGTTGGTACGCAATATTTTTGAAGGATATCCGTAAGACCGGCTTTGGATGTTGATGACATCGCGCACAACAGTGCAGACGCCAAAATTATTGATTTTATTTTGTTCATTTTCTTGCTCTCCGTTTATTTTTCCCACATACCAGAAAAACGGCCGGGCAGCTAGTAAAATCATAATCAGACAATGACTTTGTGGTATTCAGAGTATATAATATACCCCTGTTGTATTTCCACAACTCCCCAACCCCGACAAAAGGTTGGGACATAGTTGTCACTACTTATACCCGGTAATTTGGGTATAAAAAAATAGCAACATAACGATGCTATTACACCGTCTGATTACAAAAGCGTTTACTAGACGCCATACCATCTCTGGTACTAAAGCATAAAAATATGCTCTATAAAAAAGTATAGAGCATTTGCATTATGTTTTCAACAATTTATTTTATAAATATTTTTTTAAATACTTTGCCGTGTAAGAAGCTTTTGATTTACAAAGCTCCTCCGGTGTGCCGTGTGCGATAATTTGACCGCCACCGTCACCGCCTTCGGGACCCAAATCATAAATATAGTCAGCAGTCTTGATTACCTCTAAATTATGTTCAATGACTATGACTGTGTTGCCTTGATTTACCAAAGTATGAAGGACTTCGAGAAGTTTTTTTACATCGTGGAAATGAAGACCGGTTGTCGGTTCATCAAGAATATATAAAGTTTTGCCCGTGGATTTCCTTGATAACTCCTTTGAAAGCTTTATACGTTGCGCCTCTCCACCTGAAAGGGTTGTTGAGGATTGTCCCAACTTGATGTAACCCAAACCTACCTGTGAAAGCAGGATAAGTTTTTCACGAATATTTGGAACATTTTCAAAAAATGTTATTGCTTCATCGACTGTCATATCAAGGACATCGGCAATATTTTTCCCCTTGTATTCTACCTGTAAAGTTTCACGATTATAACGGGTTCCGTGGCATTCATCACATTCGACATAGACATCTGCCAAGAATTGCATATCTATTTTTAAGACACCATCACCGCGACAACATTCACATCTTCCGCCCTTTACATTAAAAGAGAATCTGCCGGAAGTATAGCCACGTTCCTTTGCCGTTGGAAGTTTGGAAAACCAATCACGGATTAAGTCAAATATACCTGTGTAGGTAGCTGGATTTGAGCGGGGTGTTCGCCCAATAGGAGATTGATTTATATCAATGACCTTATCAATATTAGCGACTCCCTTTATGGACTTATATTTACCTGCGGTTATAGAAGATTTATTTATTTCCCTCATACACAAAGGATATAAAGTGTCAAGAATAAGTGAAGATTTACCACTTCCGGATACACCCGTAATACAAGTAAATGTGCCAAGCGGGATTGATATATCAACATTTTTCAAGTTATGATGAGATACGCCCTTTAATATTATATTTTTACCATTACCTTGACGGCGTTTTTTAGGAACGTCTATTTTAAGTTCGCCATTTAAGTATTTTGCGGTTAAGCTATTTTTGTTTTTCATAACCTCGTTTGGGGTTCCGTGTGCGATTAAATTACCACCATAGACACCTGCCCCCTCGCCTATATCAACAAGATAATCAGAGGAGCGCATAATATCCTCGTCGTGTTCAACAACGATTACGGTATTTGCTTTATCACGAAGTTTTTTAAGTGTTTCTATCAATTTATCATTATCACGTTGATGAAGTCCGATTGACGGTTCATCAAGAACGTATAAAACACCCGTCAGGCCGGTTCCAATTTGTGAGGCAAGCCTTATTCTTTGGGCTTCACCACCTGACAAAGTTCCACTTGACCGGGAAAGTGTTAAATAATTTAGCCCCACATCAAGCAAGAATGTCAACCTGTCGGTAATTTCCTTTAAGATAGAAGTTGCAATTTCCTTATTTTTAGGGGAAAGTTTTGATGAAATATTTTTAAACCAATCAAGGGCTTCGTTAATTGGAAGTTCCGTTATATCCATTATATCCTTTCCATCGATTTTTATACATAAAGCCTTTTCATTCAATCGTTTTCCGTGGCAAGTAGGACAAGCGATATTTTGTTGGTATTTTTCAATTTCGGCGCGTTGCCAATCGGAATCGCTTTCTTTCCAACGGCGTTCCAAATTACCAATAACACCTTCGTATGGCTTTTTGGAAATCCAACCGTTCCAATCGACTTTTATACTTTCATCACCACTTCCGTAAAGGATTATATTTTTTTCCTTTTCGGACAATTCGCACCAAGGTTTATCCATACTGATTTTATAATGTTTACAAACGGATTCGACCAAATATTCGTATTGAGTTATTGCATTATCACGGGACCAAGGGGCGATTGCACCACGGCGGATAGTTTTTCGTTCATCCGGAATAATCAAGGCAGGCGAATATTGAATTTCAAAGCCAAGCCCTGCACATTGCGGACAGGCACCCATAGGGGCATTGAAAGAAAACAGTCTTGGTTCAATATCTTCCACGGTAAAGCCTGATATAGGGCAAGAGAAATTTTCGGAAAATATAATCTGCTCCTTTGTATCGGCATTTTCAATTATCATTATACCGTTTGCAAGTTTGAGTGCCGTTTCGGTTGAATTTGCAAGGCGAGTTTCTATACCCGCACGAATAACGATTCTGTCGACTATAACTTCGATTGTATGATTACGGTTTTTGTGAAGGTCGGGAACTGCCTCTGTATCCCAAATTTCGCCATCGACACGAACGCGGGTAAAACCTTGTTTTTGTAAATCCTCCAAAATTTCTTTATGGCTACCTTTTTTACTTCGAATCACCGGAGCAAGCATATAAAGTTTTGTCCCATCCGGTTGTTCCATAATTTTATCGACCATATTGGATACGGTTTGCGATTCTATCGGAAGTCCGGTTTCCGGAGAGTATGGGACACCTACACGAGCCCAAAGAAGACGCATATAGTCGTAAATTTCAGTAATGGTTCCAACAGTTGAACGAGGATTGCGGTTAGTTGTTTTTTGCTCTATGGATATTGCAGGAGAAAGTCCCTCAATCGAATCAATATCCGGTTTCTTTTGCACCTCCAAGAACTGACGAGCATAAGCAGACAAGCTTTCGACATAACGGCGTTGTCCCTCTGCATAAATAGTATCAAAAGCAAGGGAAGACTTACCACTGCCGGAAACTCCTGTAATTACAACAAGTTTATCGCGAGGAATGTCTATATCAATATTTTTTAAATTATGTTCACGAGCACCGCGAATTTTTATTTTATCCATTTTAAAATCCTTTGTTATTATATAGAAATATATAGTATAAAATTAAAAAAAATTCAAGAACGAAAATAGAATAAAAAGTCTCCATATATTTCAATGGAGACTGTTATAAATTATAATACATTATAGAAATTTACAGAACGTAAATTCCTAGACATTATACTGCCGATCTTTTAAAACCGACAATATAATTTTTTTAGTATCAGGATCAACAAAGTCGACCTTCGCTATTTTTTTTAATTCTATATCTTGTTCAAGTGCACTTTTGTGAGCGTCTGATAGTTTTTCCCATTCTTTTTTAACATCTTTATAAGAATTATAAGCAGGTGTTTTAAACTCAAATATCTTATCTCCATGTTTATTTCCATAATATTCAAACTCACTTAATTTTCTTGGTGTAAGTGATGAAGGAATACTACCAAGTTCTTTCTCAAAAAGAGAATCTGCTCTATAACCATCTCCAAAATATTCATTATAGATAAAACTTCCTGTATTGTCATCAATAAATTTAATATATAAACTACCATTTTCTTTAAGATTTTTAACATTTGCATTAAAATATACACTCCCTACTTTTGTAAATATGTATTTTGTTTTGTTTATTGGATTATATTTCATCATATGATCTTTGTCAATATTACTTAAATCAATAACTGAGTATTCACCAGGATTTAACTTAAATATATCTAATGTATCTAATGTATCTAATGTATCTAATTTTACAACACCATTTACTCCTTGCCTCTTTCCAAACTCTTCATTTCCGTCAATGTTCACCCTTCCTTCACTATTATTATAAGGTAATTTTTTAAAATACACAATACCTTTTAAATCAGATCTTGATGTATTTTTAAGGTTATTCATATTCTCTTCAAATATAATATTTGTTAGATCCCAATCTACCTCCATTTCTTTGTCTGGAGTTCCGGATATTATTAAATTCTTAAAAGTTGATATGCCATAGTTATCAGCAAAAGATTTTAATT
>CAZHAL010000049.1:0-6993 GCA_964530355.1 uncultured Bacteroidales bacterium
GGATTCGACACCGAACGAAGTTGTTCTTAATGACGAGCGGTATTAGCGAGGAATTTTAGAACTGCTGGTTCGTTGCCGAATTGTGGCAAACGGTAATTAGACTTGGCATTCCCAACGGGATTCGAACCCGTGTTGCAAGAATGAGAATCTTGAGTCCTAGACCTCTAGACGATGGGAACATCAAAAAACAGGATAGAGAAAAAATTTCAATTTTGCAAGTCAATTTTTAAGAATTATCTTTTTTTATATTATACGGAAGATCTTCGCTCCAAAAATCAATGTTCATAAGTTCCAAAATCGTCTCTGTATCGTTAAGAAGGCTTACAATCTGTTTTGAAATCGTTTCAATATTTTCGGTCGGCACACGAAAGTATTCAAGAAGCTTGTCCTTTGACACATCTTCATCAAAATTACCTACATCAATTTTAATGTTTTTATTAAAAAGTTCCAGCTCCGAATTATGCGGATTCGGATCATCATGCACGGTAAATCTTATATCCTTATCCTCACTTATAAATTCCAAAGTTTCTTTCTTTATTAAATTTATATTACGAAGTATATCCATAAAATGCACCATCTCATCCGAAGAAATATAGGCGTTAAGGTTAGGGTTCTTTATAACCGACGACATTTCATCAATCAGCGGAGAAATATCCTTATATATAAAAAATCCCAACATCTTCCTTTCCATAAAAAAGCGTTCCAATCTTGTTATATCTAAATCAAATAAAGTATCCAATTTCGCATCGGTAATAATGATGGTATTTTTTTCCGTCGGATAAAACCACGCATAAAAATATTTAAGGATTCCGAAAAGCGATTTTTCAATATGAAATTTTATATACCCGTTGATTCGGGAACGAAGTTTACGCTCCGTAAAATTTTTTACAAGCTCATACGAAATAAATACAAACGGCACACTGATAAGACCGGATGATATGTTTATCACAAGGTTTTGCACATCCGGATTAAGAGTAAATCTTTCCACAAAAAATATTATGATACCTGTTAATACGCAAATTATATACGGAAGCAATCTTAACATAAGTTTTCGCATAGCAAACCTCCTTTTACAATATAGTAAAAGAAAATTATAAATATGCTATAAGTATAAAATCACACGGTCTTTTTTTGATGGAAAAATATGCTGTGAAGAATGATAAATCCTACACCTATGCAAATAAAAATATCTGCGAAATTAAATGCCGGCCAATGATATATGCCATAGTGGAAATCCAAAAAGTCAATTACCGCACCGAAACGGATTCTGTCGATAATATTTCCAAGTGCGCCTGCAATAATAAGTATAAGAGAGAATCTTATAAAACCGTTTTTTTCCTTTTGTAAAAAGCGGAAAAGATAAAATACTATAACCAATGCGAATACAACCAATCCCCAACGAACAAGTTGCGAATGCGACGCAAGCATGGAAAAACTTATCCCGTTATTCCATACCAACAAAAGGTTGAAAAACGGATTAATAGTTTTAATTTTCAAAATCGTCGGATAAAGGTATTCATAATCCCCGTAATAAGCTAATGGAAATTCTGTTAATTTAAGAACGTATGTCTTTATCCCCAAATCAATCAAAAGAAAAAATAATATTAAAAAAATGCTTTTCCAAAATGTTTTCATAATCCCTCTCCTTTATTTTTTATCATTATATGGATTTTTGCTTGTTCTTATTTTAAGTCTTATCACAATCTTATCAAAACCGAATTCTTCCCCCAGTGAATTGATAAGATAGCGTTTATAATTATCCGGAAGTATCGACGCCCCACCGACAAACAAAGTAAATGTAGGCGGTTTCACCCCGCTTTGTGTTATATATTTTATATTCATAGGTCGTTTAAGACGTGAAAGCGGAGGTGGATTTTTAATAACAACCCGCTCCAACCATTTGTTAAGTTTTCCGGTTGAAATACGAAGGTTCCTAAGGTCATATACCTCAAATGCCTCCTTCATCATCTCCTTAACACCGACAGATTTAATTGCCGAAATACATACAAGCGGAATATTTTTAACCTGGGCAAAAGATTCTTCCAACTTATCCCTTACTTGTTCAAGGATATATTTTTTATCCTTTATCAAATCCCATTTATTAAGGACAAAGATAAGCCCCTTTCCTTCGTTCACCGCAACATTCGCAATAATCAAATCTTGTTTATCAATACCAAGGGTTGCATCAATCACAATAATGCAAACATCGGAATTTTTAATCGCTTCAATGGAACGTGCAGTGGAAAGCCTTTCCAACTCCTCATACACCTTTGCCCGTTTCCTAAGCCCCGCGGTATCAATAAGTTTTACATCACGACCCTTGTATACGAAATCTGTGTCAATAGAGTCGCGGGTAATTCCTGCCTCATCCCCGACAAGAACTCGTTCTTCCCCAAGAAGAGTGTTTACAAGGGTTGATTTACCGACATTTGGTCGCCCTATAATAGAAATACGAACACTTAAATCAGGGATAATATTTTCCTGAGAGCTTTCAACAATTTCAATTATGTCTTTAAGCTCATCATCGTCAAGACCTTCGTCCTCTTCTTCAATATTCACAGATTCGATTTTTTTAATTTCCGTTTTAATCGCATCAATAAGTGTTAATATCCCCTGTCCGTGTTCTGCGGAAAGAGCAAGAGCATCACCGAAACCAAGTTTGTAAAAATCCCCAAGGTTATTTTTAAAATTATTCATATTTTCAGATTTGTTTGCAATAAGTATCACAGGTTTGTTTTGCTTTTTTACCATATCCGCAAAATATATATCCTCGGGAAGCACTGACGCCTTCGCATCAATCATAAAAAGAATCAAATCCGCGGATTTCATTGCATCCAAAGTTTTATTGGCCATTCGTTGAGCAATGGAATCTTTGCCTGATTTTTCAAGTCCCGCAGTATCAAGCAAGGTAAATGTAAAATCGTCACCGCCCTTTACGACATATTCCTTTACATCACGGGTAGTCCCTGCCGTATCATAAACAATAGCAATATTCCGCTTAACAAGTTTGTTAAACAGAGTCGATTTGCCGACATTCGGTCTTCCTATAATCGCAACTTTTATCATTTTATTCCCATTGCTAAAAACTTTTATTAAAATAATATAGTATAAAATGAAAAATAATACAATTATTAAATTATTTTTGTGGATTTAAAAATCAAAATAATTTATAATAAATTTTGTTAAACATAAAAATAAGGAGATAGAAATGGTTGCAAAAAAGAAAGTAGTTAAAACTTCAAAAAAAGACACAACCGTGTCAAAGAAAAAAACACCATCTAAAAAGGTTGAAATGAAAAAAACTTCCGCAAAAAATTCGGTTATAAGTCCGGAAGTCGTTCAAACAGCAAAAAATTATTTCAAAACTGCTGAAAAAAAGGTAAAGAAAATAAATATTGAAAAGTTCTTAACTGATGCAATTTATATGATGATTCATCCCGTAAAATATTTCACATCGATAAAGGCTGACGGAAATTATGAAAATGCAATAGTAAAGGTTTTAATGTATGGACTTTTGACCGCAGGTATCAAAATATTATTTAATATTGCAAGTATAACACTTGTCGGTTCAATTTCCGCAATAATTTTAATGCCTATATATGCATTGCTTATCACATTCGGTTTAGCCGGAATAATGTTATTCTTTTCATACCTTGCAAAGGGTGAAATGAATTTCGAAACCTCAATGAAAGCAGTCGCATCATGCATATTTATGTATCCTCTTGCATTCGTTGCATATCAAATTGCATTCAGCTACTATATACTCTTCTTCTTTTCATTGGTAATAGATTTGTATATGGTATTTCTTCTTTACACGGCAACAACTTCTTGTTTAAAGGGAGAAGAAAATCTATCCCGTGTAATATTCGGAATTTTTGCTGCATTTATAATAATTCTTCATTTCTCGGCAAGTGGAGCATTATATGTATCAAATAAAAATCCTCGTGTTGCATTCCGTCATCATTTCGGACAACTTCAAAGAAGAACTGCAAATGAAATTATGCCGGTTGTAAGCATAAAATAATAATTACGATATATGAAAAAAATCCCTCTTTTTATAAGGGGGATTTTTAAATATTTATTACTTGAATCTTTGTATGTTTTTATATAATATTTATAAAGATTAAAAATATAAGGATTCTTTATGAGCGATATTCAAAACAATAAAAACGGCAATTTTTTACGCCGTCCCCCATCAAGTGTAGAGGCAGAACAGGCTCTTCTTTCAGCCATTATCACAAATAACAGGGCAATAGAAAAGGTATCCGAATTTCTTCGCCCGGAACATTTCGTTGAATTATCGCATAAAAAAATTTATGAAACCTGTGCAAAGTTGATTGAAAAGGGGCATCTTGCTGATGTAATCACCCTTAAAAATTACCTTTCACAAAGCGGTGAACTTGACGCTGTCGGCGGTGTTGATTATTTAACAAACCTTGCCAACAATATAGTATCGGTGATAAATGTTGATGACTATGGTCGCCTTATTTACGAATGTGCACTTAAGCGAGAATTGATTAACATAGGAACCGATGTCGTAAATGCTGCCTTTGGTGATACCAACGGTGAAGAAATGTCCGCATCAAATCAAATACAACATGCGGAACAACAACTCTATGAATTATCCGCTTCCGGTTTGGCGGAGGACGGCCCGAAAACTTTTGATAAAGCCCTTAATTCCTCCCTTGAAATTATCCAGGCTGCATACCAAAGCGACGGTTCGATTTCCGGTATGTCAACCGGTATCGAAAGTTTGGATAGAAAGATAGGAGGTCTGCATCCATCCGATTTGATGATAGTCGCCGGCCGTCCTGGTATGGGAAAAACGGCCTTTGCCCTAAACATAGCATTCAATGTCGCAAACGAAGTTTTAAATAATCGCGGACCTAAGAATTTACAGGGACCTGCGGTATTTTTCTCTCTTGAAATGTCACAGGATCAACTTGCCTCACGTGTGCTTTCTTTCTCTGCCGAAGTTTCTGCTCATAAAATGAGAAACGGTCAAATCTCGGATGAGGAATTTAACCGCATCGCCGAACACGCACGTGCACTTGGCACAATACCTATGTTCATCGATGACACACCGGATTTATCCGTATCCGCAATACGAACCCGTTGTCGCAGATTAAAACGTATAAGCGGTGGATTATCATTGATTGTCATTGACTATATACAACTTCTTAATTCACCGGGCGGAAGAAAATCGGAAAATCGTGTTCAGGAAATTTCCGAAATGACCAGAGGTTTAAAAATGCTTGCAAAGGAATTGGACGTTCCTGTTATCGCTCTTTCACAACTTTCCCGTGCGGTTGAAAGTCGTGAGGATAAAAAACCTCAACTTTCCGACCTTCGTGAATCCGGTTCCATTGAACAGGATGCTGATATAGTTTTATTCGTATATCGTGAATCCTACTATATTGAAAACAGCCCTCCGAAGGAAGATCCCGGAAGTGATAAATATATCAAATGGAAAGCCAGACTTGATCGTGTAAAAAATATGGCGGAAATTATTGTTGCAAAACAACGTCACGGACCGACCGGCTCGGTTGATGTTGCCTTTGTCGGCGAATACTTTAAATTTGGTAATTTCTATGATGGCCAAAACCCAAATAGTTAACGGAGAATTTTATTATGAAAAAATTTGTAATTGCATCATCAAACGAACATAAAATAGCAGAATTTAAAAAAATGCTTTCGCCTTTTAATATAAAAATTGTCCCATATAAAGAGGTATTAAAGGACGATTTCGAGATAGAGGAAACAGGCAAAACATTTGCCGACAATGCAAAATTAAAGGCGGAAACCATCGCCGCAAAAACAAAACTTCCTACATTTGCCGATGACAGCGGTTTGTGTATAAGGGCATTAAACGGCGAACCTGGGTTATTCTCCTCCCGCTATGCAGAAAGTCTTGGCGGTTACGAAAACGCATTTGCAAAACTTAATGAACGATTAAACGGAAAGGACAAGGACGCATATTTTATCTGCACTATCGCACTTTGCTTCCCAAACGAAACTACCCATATTTTTGAAGGAAGATGTAACGGCTTTATCGTTTTCCCGGCAAGAGGCGAAACCGGATTCGGCTATGACCCTATATTCGTTCCAAACGGTATGGGCCGAACATTCGCAGAAATTTCCGAAGATGAGAAAAACTCCATAAGCCACAGGGCTTTTGCAATGGAAAAATTAGTAAAGTTTTTGGAAGAGGAGGAAAAAAAGAAGGAATCCGAACTTAAATCCAAACCAAAAACAACCTCTAAAAAAGAAGTGGTAAAGGAACAAACTCCAACTCCTGAACCACAAACAGAGGTTAAAAAGGAATCAAAACCGAAAAAGAAACCTGCATCAACCAATCCGATGGAAGAATTTATCGATGTTGATGTAAAGCTCGATTCTGATGAAAACAACTAGCATTTATATACATTACCCTTATTGCCTTTCAAAATGTCATTATTGTGATTTTGTAAGTTTCCCTTGCCATAAAGGTATGGAAGATTTAACCGATTTTTATATAAAAGAATTAGAAATTTTTCATACCCTTACAAAGGAAAGGCAAATAAGCAGTATCTATTTTGGTGGTGGCACACCCTCACTGATGCCGGTGGAAACCATAAATAAAATTATGGAAAAAATTGCTACCCTTTGGGGAATAGATAAGGGTATTGAAATTACACTGGAGGCAAACCCTAAAACAATTACCCTTGATAAGTTGAGGGATTTAAAATCCGCCGGTATTAACCGTATGTCCCTTGGCATTCAATCACTAAACGATAATACATTAAAGTTTTTAGGACGAATTCATTCATCACACGATGCACTTCAAAGCCTTGATGATATAAGGAAATTTTTTGATAATGTGTCCGCCGATTTTATCTATGCTTACCCAAATCAAACATTAAAGGAATGGGAGAGTGAGCTGGCACAAATTGAATCGCTAAACCTTCCTCACCTTTCTCTTTATGAATTGATTATAGAAGAAAATACCAAACT
>CAZHAL010000050.1:0-6949 GCA_964530355.1 uncultured Bacteroidales bacterium
ATTGTCGAGTTTTTCGACGAAGGATTTGATTGATTCTTCTCTTGTGTTTTTCATTGTTTCCTTTTTTGCCATTTTACTCTCCTTTCTTTATTTTTTATATTTATATAATATAGCATCACCGATTAACAATATCAATGAAATTAATTCTATAAACATTAAAATTACTATTATTTTAGGCAGTTCAGAAATATTATTCATCATAAGATTACTTTTTGCCTCAACAAGAAAACTTTTACCTATCACAAGCAAAAATAAAAATAATATTGTGAAAAATGCACCTAATATATATTTAGATCTGTATTTTAAATTTTCTGATGTAATATTATAAACTTTTATATAATTTATATTAGAACCAATTATACCAAATATTATTCCTAAAATAATTGTAAAATATAAACTACCACTAAATAAAATAATAAATGGAATTATAATATACCAAATATTTGAACTTAATTTGTTTGGTATATTTCCTGTTTTTATATTAAACATTTTTATTATAAGTATTGTGATTCGTGGAATAAAAATGAAAAATAACCATAATATTAAAAGACTATTATAATATCGCATTAAATTATATTTAGTGAAGTTTAATACAAAGCCAAAATAAATAAATGAAAAAAAGAAATATTTTTCCGGTGTAATATCTTTGGGAAAGATATTTTTCTTATTAATAATTATTGCTAATATATATAAAATAAGTAAAAGAAAAATCGTACCTATCCAGATATTATTTATTATTTCAAAACAATTACTATATTTATTTAATATTATTTCATCATCTATTTTTAAATAAAAATACAATTTAATACAAACAAAAATATAGCTAAATAATGATAAAAATTTAGCTATATTATTAGTCATAGAAATGTTTAAAAAACGCATAATAATCCTATAAATAATTGAAAATCACAGATACTATTAAAAGAGATACTACTGCGAATACAACCTTTTCAAACGGAAAATGTGCGTGTCCGCCATGTCTTTCCTTTAACTTTTGATATACACATTGTGAAAGCCAGAATGTTAAGGCACCAGCAATCATACTTACCAAAAAACTGTCTATACCAAAGAAAGTATTCATTTTATATGGAACAAGCAAATACATTGATGGGACAAGAAGAAGTGTCATCAAAGCCCAAAAAAGATGGTATCCCTTAAAAGTCCATTTTTTCTTTTCCGAAAATTTGATACAGAAGAAATATATCATCAAAATCAGTGCGCCAATCCAAACTCCGGTTGCATTATCGGAAATGCCCAATGCCCTTGAAATACCAAGGAAAGCACCCATTGCGACAGTGCAAACTACACATGCCGGATTTGCAAAAGTCACCTTTGAAAATAATAAAGTAAATAAAAATACCAATAATTTTGACATTTGTTTTTCCTTTCCCTTTTACAAAAAATTCCTTTTATTTACATATAATATATATAAATTGTAAACGTTTCAAGATTTTATTTGAATAAATTTAAAAAAAATCTTGCAAGTATTTATATTTAGGTGTATTTTATAGCTCATTATTTAACAATTATGAAAGTTTGAATTATGGAAATAAGAAATATTGCTATTATAGCTCATGTTGACCATGGAAAAACTACCTTGGTTGATGCTATGCTTAAACAAAGCGGAACATTCCGTGATAATGAAAAAGTTGCCGAACGTGTTATGGACAGCGGTGATATTGAACGTGAACGCGGTATTACCATACTTGCAAAATGCACATCCCTTGAATATGACGGTTACAGGATTAACATTGTCGACACACCGGGGCACGCCGATTTCGGTGGTGAGGTTGAACGAATCCTTAATATGGTGGACGGTGTTGTATTGCTTGTTGACAGCTCCGAAGGTCCTCTTCCACAAACAAAATTTGTTCTCGGGAAGGCTTTGGGCTTGGGTCTTAAACCTATCGTTGTTATAAACAAGATTGACCGAGGCGATGCAAGACCTGATGAAGTTTTAAATGAAATTTTCGACCTTTTTGATAAAATGGGGGCAACTGATGAACAGCTTGACTTTCCTACCCTTTATGCGGTTGGTCGTGAGGGTTGGGCGATTGAAAACATAGAGGATATGGATAAACCGAATAAGGATTTAAAGCCTTTGTTTGATTTGATTATAAAGCATGTTCCTGCACCAAAGGCAGAAGTTGATGCTCCGTTTAAAATGCTTGCAACAACACTTTCCGGTGATAATTTCCTTGGCAGAATCTTAACAGGTAAAATTATGTCCGGTCGTGTAAAAATGAATATGCCGGTAAAGGCAATCTCGCTTGACGGGAAAACTGTGGAACAGGCAAAGATTACTAAAATCCTCGCTTTCCGCGGTATAAACAGAGTGCCATTGGAAGAGGCAGAGGCCGGTGATATTGTTTCCGTTGCCGGATTTTCAAAGGCAACCGTTGGTGAAACACTTTGTGATTTAAGTGTGAATGAGGCGATAGAGGCTCAACCTATTGACCCACCGACTTTGACTATGACATTTTCCGTTAACACTTCACCACTTGCCGGTAAAGACGGGGACAGAGCGAAACTTACATCCCGCGTTATTTGGGACAGACTTCAAAAGGAGGCGGAATCAAATATCGCCCTTCGTATCGAGAGAAGTGAAACAAATGAATCATTTGAAGTATCGGGACGCGGTGAATTGCAACTTGGTATTTTGATTGAACAGATGAGACGTGAGGGATTTGAATTTTCCGTTTCCCGTCCACGTGTTGTATTCAAAGAAATTGACGGTGTAAAAAGTGAACCATTTGAAGAAGTAATCGTTGACGTTGATGAGGAATTTTCAGGAGTTGTAGTTGAAAAACTTTCCAAACGAAAGGGAACTATGACCGAAATGAAACCAAGTGGCGGAAATAAAGTTCGTCTTGTTTTCAAGGTGCCTTCTCGCGGTATGATTGGATATCTTTCCGAATTTAGGACTGATACTCGTGGAACCGGTATTTTGAACCGAGTATTCAGTGATTACGAACCATACGCAGGTCCGATTGAAAGATACAGAAACGGTGTGCTTGTTTCAATGGAAAACGGTCCGACAACCGCATACTCTCTTTATGCATTAGAGGCAAGAGGTCAACTTTTCGTCGGTGCGGGTGTAGAGGTTTATTCCGGTATGATTGTTGGTGAGCATTCAAAGGATAACGATTTGGAAATCAATCCTGTGAAGGGTAAAGCATTAACAAATATGCGTGCCGCAGGTCATGATGAGGCGACCGTGCTATCTCCTGCAAGATATATGACATTGGAAGAAATGCTTTCATATATCGCGGATGATGAACTTCTTGAAATAACACCTAAAAATATTCGTATGAGGAAGAAGGAGCTTGATGCATCCATCCGACATAAGAATTTAGGAAGAAAAAAAGAAATGTAAAAAATGCCTCCCGTTCGGGAGGTTGTTTTTTTATTTTTCAAAGCCTATTGTTTTTCATTTCCACCCATAAAAAAACAGCACCTTTAAAAAAAGATGCTGTTGCAGGCTAAAAGATTTTAGTTATTTGATTGTTCAAGATATTTTGTAAACTGTTCCCAAGTCATATTTGTGGCACGAATTACTTTACAAATACTTTCCGTTGACGGCCAGCGGAATTTACCACTTGGGTAAAATCTTTTACTTTTATTAAACGCAGTGGCATCAAGCCCCGCTTTTTTTGCCAAAGCAGAAACCGAAATACCATTTATATAAGCAATCTTATCGATTGTTTTCCAAATTTTGGAATGTTCTTTATCCATTTTTCTCGTCTCCTTTTGGCTACAAACCATATACTCAACTTATACTTGATTTTTAAAAAAATTCAAATACTTTCTTAACCTATTCTTATTACGCATAAATTTTTGATTTATTTTAGGATTTCAGACTTATTTTTAGATATTATACAACCTTTGATTGTAAAAATATTCCCATAAAAAATTGTATTTTTTTTGATTGTTATAAAGCAGGAGTAGATTCTTTTTCTTTTTTATTCCAAATAGTTTCACCAAGAGATGATACAAACTCCTCATGATTTTTCAAATCCGCCTCCGGTATAGAAAAATTACGGGATGGGCGGAACGGTTTCTTTTTTATTTTATTTTGGGAGGCGGAAATTTCCATTTCATCATTTGAGACCTTGAAAAAATCTACCTCTTTACCGCCAAGAAGTTCGATATACACCTCGGCAAGAAGACGGGCGTCAAGAAGTGCGCCGTGAAGTTCTCTGTGTGAATTATCGATACCGTAATAGTTACAAAGACGGTCAAGATTATGGGCGCCGAGATGGGAAAGTTTTTTCCTTGATATTGCAAGGGTGTCAACCATCCTGTCAAATGAAATTTCCGGCATATCTAATCTTCGGAATTCCGCGTTGATAAAGTTCATATCAAACACAGCATTGTGAGCTACCATATTTGCATCACCGATAAAATCAATAAAGTCCTGTGCGATTTCGGCAAACTTCGGTTTATCAGATAAAAATTCGGTTGTTAATCCGTGGACACGGACAACTTCCTGTGGGACTTCGCGTTCCGGATTTATATAGCAATGGAAAGTTTTGCCGGTCGGGGTATGATTTACCATTTCCACGCAACCGATTTCGACAATCCTATCATCCCCGGAATAATTAAATCCGGTAGTTTCGGTATCGAATACTATTTCTCTTAATGACTCGCTCATAGCTGTTTATTTTACCCCAAACATTTATATTTTTGCAAGGGATAAATTATTTTTAATATCTTGTTATTTATTTTATTTGGAATTATAATTGATAAGGTTAATTTAAGAAAGGAGTTTATAATGCTTGAAAGAACACTTATAATATTAAAACCTGATGCAGTAAAAAGAAAACTTTGCGGAAAAATCATTTCTATATTTGAGGAAGCAGGTTTTGATATTGTTGAAACAAAAATGATTACTCCATCAAGAGAGTTGGTTGAAAGACATTATCCGAATAATAACAAATGGTATGTTGCCGTTGGTAATAAATCTATTTCCAATTTTGCGGAACAAGGTGTTGATATTGTAAAGGTTATGGGAACCGACGATGCCTTAGCTATCGGTAAAACTATCAAGGAATGGTTAGTTGATTATATGACTTCCGGTCCAGTAATTGCTATGGTTTTAGAAGGTAACAATGCGATTAAAAACGTTCGTAAGATGTGCGGAAATACTATACCTTCCATTGCCGATCCATCTACTATCCGCGGAAGATTTTCACTTGATTCATCAGAAGTTGCAAATGCGGAGCACAGACCTGTTCACAACCTTATTCATGCAAGCGGGGAAGTTGATGAAGCAAAGTATGAAATTTCTCTTTGGTTTGGAAGTGAGAACGCATAATGTTTGAAGATATTCAAAAATTGTCATTTGAAGAAGCTTTGGCAGAGCTTGAATCCATTATTCATAAAATGGAAAGCGGGGATATAAAACTTTCCGATTCAGTCGCATTTTATGAAAGAGGTATGAAGCTTAAAAATCATTGTGAGGAGATTTTAAAATCCGCACAGTTAAAGATTGAAAAGATACAACTTCACCCGATGGAAAACGGGAATGTGGAAATGACAACCGTGCAATTTGATGATGTGAAATAAAAATGTTTCACGTGAAACAATTTAAAAAAAAGCTCCCCATTTTCGGGGAGTTTTTAATTTGATGAAAGTTATTTATCCTTTGGTGGCATACCTTCGGGTCTTTCACCTCTTGGGCCATGTCCTCTACCACCTTCCGGTTTATTATTTGTCCTATAAGTTTTAAATTCGTCTTCTGTTACACAACCATCACCATCTGCATCAGCCTTTGTGCCTATATCTGCCATAGGTCCTTTTGCATTTTCATCAATTACTAAACAACCATTTGTGAATGTAGGTCCTTTTCTTTCGCCTTTTTCTCTGTTGCCACCCTTTGCCATTACATCAACAGATAGAACTGTTAAAACGAGAAGTGATGCTAATAATATTTTTTTCATGTTTTCCTCCTTTTTATTATTTAACAACTCTATTATTATACCATAAAAAACAAGTTTTAACAATAAAAAAGAAGTGCTTCCTATTATAAAAAAAGCACTTTTGTATTACTTTTGAATGACGATTTTTTATATAGCTTCGCCTTCTTGGACCCAATCTTCAAGACGAGCTTTGTTAGCTTTTGCCACATCATCAATAGCCTTTAACTGTGTCAAAGTTTCTTCCATATACATTAAAGGAATTGCATTGTAGATATCAGAGCCACCCTTTAATGGTTCAGGGTGAGTTTCTACGAATACACCTCCGATAACACCGGTTGAAAGGGCTGCACGTGCGATGATTGGAGCAAGACGGCCTTCACCGCCGGATGCTTCACCCATAGCAGCAGGTTTTTGAACGGAATGTGTTGCGTCAATCACAACAGGATATCCGGTTTCCGCCATGGTGATAAGACCGGTTGTATCAACTACCAAAGCACCGTAACCGAATGAGGTTCCACGTTCTGTTAAGCAAAGGTTTATGTTGCCTTCCGTTTCATATTTTTTAATGATATTTTTCATATCCTTCGGTGCCATAAATTGAGCTTTTTTCAGATTGCATGCTTTACCTGTTTTTGCAATAGCCAATGACAAGTCAGTTTGACGTATTAAAAATGCAGGTTGTTGAATCATATCAACATGTGGAGCAATAATTTCTGCTTGTTCATTTGTATGAACGTCGGTAATTACTGGAACGTGAAAAGTGGAACGGATTGCATCGAAAATTTCGATACCCTTCTCAATACCAATACCACGAGCAGAATTGATAGAGTTTCTGTTTGCCTTATCAAATGAAGCCTTAAAGATATAATTTATACCGAGTTTATCAGTGATTTTAACAAGACGTTCACAAATTTTTAATGCCAAATCTTTGTCCTGTAACTGACAAGGTCCAGCAATAAGTGTGAATGGAAGATCGCCTCCCATTGTGATTTCTTTTGTAATACCACCACCAACTTTTATATGTTTAA
>CAZHAL010000051.1:0-6879 GCA_964530355.1 uncultured Bacteroidales bacterium
CCAATTAAGTCCCTTTGTAAAATCATTAAGTGAGGAATTTACATATTTAAGTTCGGTTGAAAGAAGTAATTGATTTTTTATAAGGTTATCTTTTTCAAGTTTTGTAATACTTTCATTTTTTTCAAGTAGGGCGATAACATTTTTCTGTGATGTCGCGATTTTATCGTTTATATCGGCAATGGTATCCCTGTAAGCCTTTATATCAACAATAGTTTTATTAAATTTTTTACGTGCATCCTGGATAAGGGCATCTTTTTCCTTTAACACCTCGGAATTAAGAAAATATAATTTTGTTGTAAAATTCATCCAATAAACGGAAAATATAAAAACAGACACAACGCAAAATTGCAATATCGGTGATATACGGTAAAAGTTAAGTTTTCCGTTTTTTTGCGTAATAATAACACGTTCTTTAAATACGGTATGAAAAAGAATTTGTATATAATCCCAAAATGATTTTTTCTGTGGATTTTTTTTAAGAACTACTTTTTTCAATTTTTACTCCTATCTTCATCATTAAAGTATATAGAATTATGATTATAAATCAAGAATTTTATTGAACAGATTGTTTATCCGGATAAAAAGTAAATACAATATTTTTCCAATCATTATAATATTCCACGGGAAGATGATACGGAGCACAGGCTATAAGTGCTCGTTTCGCACTTTCCGCTACTGCGGAAAACCATGGCGAAGAATCTTCATTTTTATTTAAAATATCAATATCACTTATGTTTCCATCTGGTGAAATAGTTGTTCGTATTATAATTTTCATATTCTTAATGTCCTTTGCACCCGGATCAATATTCCAACATGACCTTAACTTTATCCTTATTGCATCAATATATGAAACAGCAAGCTGATTTTTCAAATAATCGGCGGTAGAATTAGCCTGATAATTTTGAGTTTTTGTATCGATAGAGGATGCCGAGATTCCCTTTTTAACCTCAACAAATTCCTCTTTTTTATTAAGTTTTTCAATTTCCTTTTCCTTGATTTTATCCTTTTCCCGTTTAAGCCCGTCAACAGAAGCAAGCAGATCATCAATAGACCCCATTCGCTCCTGTGCCAAATTTTTATTTTCCTCTTTTTTAGGTTCTTCCTTCGGAGCTTCTTTCTTTTCTGTTATAAAATCACTATCCGATTTTTTATCTTCGGTTTGTTTTTGTTCAATTTTTTCATTATCAGATTTTGGCTTTGCCACTTCCGGTGCAAAATGTGCAGATTCTTTTTTCTCCACCTTTGGAGTTTCTTGTTTTACCTCATTTTTTTGTTTTAAAGCCGGAGCAGGGGGAAGTATAGTTTGTTTTTTTATTTCCACATCTGCCAAATCAATAATCAAAGGTTCATCATATTTGATTTTGGGAACAAAAGCCTTTATATGCACATACGGACTTATCATAATAAGGACCAAAACAAATATATGAACAATAAAAGAAATAATAAGTCCATCCACCAACAACGGAGGTATCCATTCAACAGAATTAAATTTTAAAAAACTAAAATGCTTTTTCATAACCTAACTTTTTTTATTATCCAAAGGATCTGTTTTAAGGCCGACTTTTTTAAATCCGGCATTTTTTAAATCACCCATAACTTCAATAACCTTTCCATATTGGGTATTGGTATCCCCGCTTATTACAATGGAAAGTGATGGATTTTGTTTTAACATAGATTGAAGTTTGCCTTTTAAATTTTTACGTAATATCTTTTCTTTTCCTATATAAATATTTCCAAGTTTATCAATTACGATATTTACAGATTTTTCCGCCCCTTCAATCGCTGTTTTTGCTCCGCCCGGTAAATTAACACTCATCCCGGTTGTAAGCATAGGAGCTGTTACCATAAAAACGGACATCAAAATACACATAACATCAATCATCGATGTAAGATTTATTTCAGGTTTATTATGTCCGTATTTTTTATACTTTTTTACAAACATTTTAATCCTTAATTATTTATGTTTTCATCTATTTGACGGGAAATAATAGCCGTAAATTCCCCGGCAAAGGATTCAAGTTTCATAATGTATTTTGTTAAATCGGTTGAAATCTTATTATATCCTATTACCGCAGGAATAGCCACAATTAACCCGAGAGCTGTTGTCGAAAGAGCCGTCGCAATTCCCGGTGCAATAACGCCGAGAGTCGTGCTTTGTGAAGAGCCAATCGCTGAAAAACTTGACATTATACCCCATATTGTTCCGAAAAGTCCGACAAGCGGAGCAATACTTCCAATCATAGAAAGGAAATCAATCCTGTCTTCAAGTTTTCCTACTTCCCTCTCTATTGTAATAGTCATAACTCTGTCAATTCGTTGATGTATATTCATTGTTTTCGAACTGTTATTTTTTGCACGAAGAAGCGGTGATGATTTCTTCCACTCCTTCATCGCAGCAATAAATACCAAAGACATAGGGTCGGTTGCCTTTGATTTTATAGAATTAAATAAGTCATCAAGAGAACCTCCGCTCCAAAACTTCCTTTCAAATATATCACCGGCAAGTTTTATCTTTTTTATGGAAAAAACCTTTTCAATAATAATTGCCCAGGAATATATAGAGGCAATTACCATAAGTATGGAAACAAATCTTGTCATTAAATCTGATTGAGTAAACAAACTGAACAAAGAAAAAGTTGATGGTTGCATAATAAAAACTCCTTTTAAATAATATAATAAATCATTTTTACTCTTTTTTCATTATAAACACAAGTAAAATTTTAAAAAGAAAAATCCCTTTCGTTAACAGAAAGGGATTTATAAGTTATTTAATTAGTTACCCCAATAATAACCGGTATTACATTGAGCAATACATCCTCTTGGAACTTGTGTTCCTCTTCCTGTTGAAACATCATACTGATTTGTACATGTAGGATCGTTTGGAACATATTTACAATATGGAGATGATTCATTAGGTTTCAATCCGTCACCGAATGATCCGGCAGGACAGTTACATTTTCCATTCGAGAATGTAGCGCCGTCTACACAATCTGCGGCTGATATTTGTTTTGGATTCTCATTACATGTAATACCGTCACCGTTATAACCGGAGTTACATTCACAAGTATTTTTATCCTTTCTTGTCGCATTTGCATCACAAATTCTTAAACAACCGGTACTTGTCGGATTCGCTGCGCCCAGATATGTTCCTGTTTTTACACCATCACCTTCCCAACCGCTGTTACATACACATGAACCGTTTTCAAATGTAGCATTTTCATCACATAGAGATGCTATGATTTTAGTTGTGCAAGATGTTCCGCCATCTGTGCATTCATAACCTGATTTTACATCACAAGTTTTTGTTGTTGCATTATATGTTGTAGCAACACTGTCACAAGGAGCACATTTATTTTCACCATTTGCAAATCTGACATAAGTATAGTCAGTTTCACAAGGTTCTCTACAATCATATAAACTTTTTGCACCCTTTGGAGAATATGAACCGGAAGGACAATTTACACATTGAACTAAAACATTTTCATTTGCCTTTGTTGCAATAGGATAATAGTTTGCAATACATTCAAATATATACAAATCTTCCGGTGGCACTTCCCAAGATGTTTCAGGATGTGTTATATAAGTATAGTCAGGAGCGTTACAAGAATCGCCTGTATTCGGATGAATATAATCACTATCTGACTTTGTAACTTCAACATTCAAAGGACATACAGTCAAATAATCCACACAGGTTTTAACGTTATTAACAGTTGCTTCAATAAAGCCTTCGGCACATTCTAAATAATATGCATCATTTAATGCTATCCAAGTAGGTTTAACTTGTAATGTCATAATATATTGTTTTGCCTTTGCCTTTTCCTGTTCCCATTTTTTAGCTATCACCCCTTCTTCAGGTAATTCACAGGTTTCTTTTTTAGAAATATTATAAGTATCGACACCATCGGCAGAAGTCCGTTGTAAAATCTTACCCACAGGACATAAATTGCTTTCTGGAGTTGAATCTGTCTGAACGGGAGTTGATACAGGAATTACAGCACTTGAGCCTTTAACTCGTGACATAGCTCTTGCAGTTTTTACATTACTTGCCGCCCTTCTTGTCGAAGCATTTCCGCTTCCGTTTGTCGCAGCTCTTTTTAATTGAGGAGAAGAGCTTTTACCAGAAGTTGCTGCTCTTTTCTTAGCAGATGATTTTGCCGATGATGAAGATGATGAGGTCTTTTTGGTCGTTCCCGCTCTTTTAACAGATGCTTTTCTTGGTGCAGAATAAATATCTGTTTCCAATACTAATAAAGAAACACACATAAAAAGAACTAAACTAAATATACAATAACATTTTTTCATCTTTCTCTCCTGTTATCAAACTAATTTATTTAGCTTGCATTTCCTCAGCCGTTAAACATTGATTTACATTGGATGGACCTTCTACCAAAGTTACCTTTTGCCCCATAAGTTGACCATCATCGCCAATTATATCTTCACGATTCAACCTTGCGACAGAGGAATATTTCCCTGTCGGACAAGCCAAACATTCTATATCACCGGATTTATAATGATTATTTGCACAATATATATAATATGCTTCATCAGGTGAAATATTCGGATTGGTATTTGTTTCCTCAGTTAATTTTAAACTTGCTGCATACAAAGGAAGTGTGCATACTTCGTTGGTAAGAGGATTGTAATAAACACCATCTTCTTGTTTAACTATTGTATTAAGAGGGCAAATAGTATTTCTGTCAACACAACTTTCGCCATCTCCGCTTTTGGTTTTTATATATCCGACATTGCAATTAAATATCCAAATATCTTTTCCCGCTATCCAAGAAGGTTGTTTCATCTCTCCTAAATCAGATATACCGTTTGTATTTTCAGGTTCACTGCAAACAACTTCTTTTGCAGAATAGAAAGTTTCGGTTCCGTTTTCATCAACAAGTCTTTTAATAGGAGTTCCGAGAGGACAAATATTTGATGCAGATTCAGCAGATGATGTTGCACCACTTGTAACATTACGTTTGTTGTTTAAATTTGATCTTCTTCCTGATAGGGTATTAGCTCGTTTAGTTATAGCCGCCCTTCTTGTCGAAGCATTTCCGCTTCCGTTTGTCGCAGCTCTTTTTAATTGAGGAGAAGAGCTTTTACTTGAAGTCGCTGCCCTTTTTCTGGCAGTATTTGTTTTTGCGAATAAAGAAATATTATAAAAACATACAAGACACATAACAAGTGCCAAAATAAATTTCTTTTTCATAGCAATTTCCTCTCTTCCTAATATTATTCTTTCAATGAAAAATTATACAAAACTTTTTATTTATTGTAAAGGAATAAAATAGATTCTTTTACCCCCCCCCCGGAAAATATTTGTAAATTCAATATGTTAATTTATAGGTTGGTATATATTCTTAAAATGAAAACTCTATATTATTTATAGTTTTAAATAATTCCAAATTTTCGCCTGTAATATTATACATATCACGAAGAGGAAGAAGCACTTTTTTATTATCGGCATATATAGTAAAGTCAACATGGGTATATCCCGGTCCGATAGAGGTTAATACTTTCCTTAATGCCGAAACTGAATCCGGATCACGAATAGTTATATGCAAAGTCCCGTTTATTTGTGATTGTATTGATAATATTTCAATATCAGAAATAAAAAGGGTTGATCTGTCCATATTCTTTTTCAAATCACATGTAATTAAAACAGGATGACCTTCCTTCCAATATTGTTCTATTATATCAGAGTTTATATCCGAACGTTTTCTGAACTTTTCCATATATGGATTTTCTTTTTTATCCTCTTTTTTCTCTCTGTTAAAAAACAAAGCTTCTATGGAACCTTTTTTATCACTTATAGTTATGATATAGTATTCTTTACCTTTTTTTGATATTCTTTTCTTAACATCATCAATGATACCGGCAATATTAACTTTACATTCCTGAGAAATAGATTTTAAATTATCTGATGTTGTGATGTTTAATGCCTTTAAAGTATTTTCATATACATCCAAAGGATGCGCAGACAAATAAAAACCTATTATTTCATGTTCAAGTTTTAATCTTTCAAGTGGTTTCCAGTCAATAGCATCTGCCAACTTTATATCATCACGTTTAACAGATATTTCATCCAAAGAAAATAGACTTGTTTGATTTGTTTCTTTATCTCTGTTAATAGAAGCAATCTGAGCCAAAATATATGCTACATTTTCAAACATTTTTGCCCTGTTTGGTTCCAAACTGTCAAACGCACCTGCCTTTATAAGGTTTTCCATCATACGTCTGTTAAGTATTTTAGGATTTATTCGCTCAATAAAATCGGTAATATTTTTAAATTCCCCGTTTTCTTCACGCTCACGAACAATTTCCTTTACTGCCCCGACACCGACACTTTTAATCCCGGCCATAGCATAGCGGATATTTCCGTCTTCCACGGAAAAATATTCATACGATTTATTTATATCAGGTCGCAAAATTTTTATACCCATACTTCTTATATTATCGGCAAAAAATAACAACTTATCCGCATCAGTCATATCGTATGTCATAGTCGCAGCCATAAATTCCGCAGGATAGTGCGCTTTAAGATACGCTGTCTGATAACATATCCAAGCATAGCAGGCCGCATGCGATTTATTAAACCCATAATCCGCAAATTTTTCCATTAAATCAAAGATTTTCATAGATGTTTGTTCATCTATATTATTGTGTTTTAAACAACCTTGTTTAAATATTTCACGTTGTCTAATCATTTCCTCTTTGATTTTTTTACCCATAGCACGACGAAGCAAATCGGCTGCGCCTAAACTATATCCGGCAAGGGATTTTCCTATTTCCATAACTTGCTCTTGATAAACCATAATACCGTATGTTTCACGAAGTATAGGTTCCATCAACGGATGAAGATATTAAATAGCTTCACCAAAC
>CAZHAL010000052.1:0-6749 GCA_964530355.1 uncultured Bacteroidales bacterium
TTATCCATTTTTTTTTTGCCTGTTTTTTGTATTCATAGTATAATTAGTTTTGTAATTTATTATAGTATAAAAATAATAGGAAAAATCCGGTATAGGATTAAGGGGATAGAAGACATGAGAAAATACGTCCTTGGGATAATTTTAGCCTTGCTTTTAGGGTTTTTTGGCATATTTAATGCCGACACTATGGCCTTAGACAGCGATTATAAGAACAATCTTTTAAAGGTTGACCTAGTGAAGGCGGGGGATGACAATTATAAACTTGAATTATTTACCCAAAAGCCTTACAGCGAGCCTGTTAAGGTTATTCAGAAATCTGAAACAAGTTATTATGTTCTGCTCCCTGAAACATACCATTCAATAACCTCTGTGCCAGTTTCAGGCGACATTACAAAGGTTGATGTAAAGCTTTATCCTTATGCGGGGCAGGATTTAAACAACGGCTACACAAAAATTAATATTTCAACCGCAAAGCCTTTAACTTTCAGCACAAATGTTAAGACATCAGGCGGTTCTAAGCCCCAAATTGATTCCAGAAAGCTTGCGCAGCTTGATAAAGCGTTTGATAATAAAAATGTAAAAACCAATGTACCTGTAAAGGTTGATACAACAAAGAATATGCCGGTTCAAACGGCTAAAACCCAAACACCAAAGGTGGCAGAGCCTGTTAAGGTGGCTGCTGCCCCTAGTACTCAAACTGCTAAAGAAGTTAAAAAGGTTGATACCAACACGGCTAGCGAACCTGTTAAGGTGGCCAGTGCACCGAAGAATGTGCAAGTTGCCGTACAGGGTCAGTCAAAGCCTTCCGGCGGTACAGAAATTGAGATAGTAACTAAGCCAAAGGTACAAGAGCCTATTAAACAACAGGAGATTGCACCTTCAGGGGATACAAACCCGGTAAGCTTGGAAGAAGTGCTTGAAGAAGCTAACGGCGACGATGAGCTTTCAATGGAGCAAGATGCTATTGACCAAGGGCTTACGGAAATTGCAACCGGCGACGATGAGCCGATACCGGTGCTTACAAAGAAACAACGTCTAAAACAAGCCGTAAAGGCGCTTATGATAACGCTAACAGAAAACTTCCTTCTTGTAATCGCAATAATATTGCTGATTATAGCTCTTGTTCTTCTTTCAAAAGGAAAACAAGCGGAAGTGGGCGAAAAATCATACGGTTATGCTGCTAAGGATGGCGAAATCGGCGGGGATGGCGCATTTGGAACAGTTCAACCTGTTGAGCCTGTATCCGGCGAATATACCGTTTACGAACCCGGGCTTGAGCCTGCCGGTGCGGCAGTTAACGCAAATGAAGGCTATGAACCGCAAATGGCGCCGGTTTACGAGGAAGCCAGTGTTGCAACAGCCGAAGAAGAAACAAACGACGAGGCGGATGTTCTTGCTACAGAAAGCTTTGGGGAAAACAGAGGCCTTTGCCTTGTTAACTACGATGGGAGCATTGCTCTTATCGGCTATATTGAAGAAGAAATTTTCGTTATTCAAAACTTTGGCAAAATCACCTTACTTAACCCAAGTATCCAAATTCGTGTTGCAGAACAAAATGATAACGACACAATTTATATCGTAAAAACTGCAAACTCTAAATTAATGGTAAGAGAAACAAAAGAGCTTATCGGCTTAGAGATGGTGATGTAGCCGTTCTAGAGATGTTATAAAGCTTTTAAATCAAGGGTTTTAGGGATTTTCATTTTCCTAAAACCCTTGTTGTTTAAGGGTTTAATATGTTTTTTTCGATAAATTTACGCTTAAATCCTAAAAACGCCCTTAGTAACCGGGTTTGGTGTGTTAGAAAACCCTTCTAAAGCTTGCCTGTTTTGGGTTTAGGGGCTGTTAACAAGGGTATAATTTTACAAGCGGTGTTGAGGTTTTAGGTTGTAATCATTGGGGCACAAGCTTTTTCTGTGTTAAATAAGGTTAAACGTGTTATGCTGCAATGGTTTACAGTATATTTAACCCGAACAACATGAGAAGAATTAAAACCGGAGGCACCACAAATTTCAACAAGAAGTTAAAAATCTTGTAAATTGTTTCATTTTCCGTTAAAAGTTCCATCTTAGGTTTCAACACCCACCCAACCACAACGCAGAGTATGATTGTGTTTAAGGGCAACAGGATATTTGAAGCGGTGAAATCCATGATGTCAAAAAATGTCATATCAAAAATCTTGAAATCCTTGATAGGCCCGAAAGACCAGGTTGCAGGAACCATGAAAACCAATATTAGCAAGGACATAAGGACGGTTGCCCATTTTCTTGATATTTTAAATTTTTCCAAAATTGCCGCAATGCTAACTTCCATAAGGCTTATGCCTGAAGTAACAGCCGCAAAGAACAGCAGGATAAAGAAAAGCAGGCCGAAAACATTCCCAAACGGCAGCGCCGCAAAGACTTTAGGCAATGTAACAAACACAAGGCCAGGCCCGGCGCCGGGTTCCAGGTTAAAGGAGAACACGGCGGGGAAAATCATTATCCCTGCAAGTATTGCTATTATTGTGTTTCCAAGGATTAAAAGCCCGGAAGACTTGATTATATCGTTATCTTTCTTTAAGTAACTTCCATAGGTAACCAGGCACCCCATACCGACGCTTAAAGTGAAAAGTGCCTGCCCCAGTGCAGTTAGGACAGTTGTGAAATTAAACTTGGAAAGGTCGGGGGTGAACATAAACCTTAACCCCTCGATTGAGTTAGGTAAAAAGAGCCCTGTCACTGCAAGGAAGAACAACATTATTATAAACATCGGCATTATGATGTTGTTTGCGCGCTCTATTCCTTTGTTTACGCCCCTGAACGGGAAAGCGGCGCAAAGCAGAAGAAATATTATTCCCATAATAAGCGGCGCTATTGGTTTTGCGGCAAATTCAGCAAAGTATGCCGCCTGGTCAACAGGGACATTGTTTGTCAGATATATAAATATATAATTAACCGTCCAGCCGCCTACTACAAAGTAAAAGCAGGGAATAAAGATAGAGGTTATAAAGCATAACCAGCCAAAAATGCTCATGTGCTTATTTATTTTTTCATACGACCGGATAACCCCGCGGCGCATTTGTTTGCCGAGCAAAAGCTCGCACAGAAGCGGGATTGAGCATATAAAAACAGTCAAAAGGACATACATTATAAGAAAGACAGCTCCGCCGTTTCGCCCCATTACATAAGGAAAACGCCAAATGTTGCCAAGCCCCACGGCACATCCAAGTGTTGCCATAATGAAAGCAAACCCTGAAGACCAATTCGGCCGTACTGCGGCACTTCGTTCTATAGCCATCTCTAATTCCTTCCGGTTAATTTACACATGTAGTATTTATTGTAAAATTTACACGCTAAATTGTCAACCAAAATGTGCCTATTTACACTATTTATACCGTTCCATTTCGCGCTGTTGGTCTTTTTTCTTTAGGGTTTCTCTTTTATCGTGAAGCTTTTTACCTTTGCAAAGCCCGATTTCAAGCTTTGCAAAACCCCTTTCTATAAAGAGTTCTAGCGGTATAACCGTGTAAGAATCCTGCTTAATTTTGCCTAAAATTTTTAAAATTTCTTTTTTATTTAAAAGCAGTTTTCTTGTTCTTTCAGGCTCGTGGTTGTTCCTGTTTCCGCCTTCAAACGGGCTTATATGGCAGTTATACAGAAACATTTCCATATCTTCCACCTTTGCAAAACTATCCTTCAGGTTAACAGCCCCTTTTCTTATGGATTTAATTTCCGTGCCCATAAGAACTAACCCGGCTGTATATTTTTCAAAAACAATATAGTCGTGGAAGGCTTTTTTATTTGTTGTTATTACTTTTTTTGCCGGATTTGCCATAGATATAATTATACCACACCCTTTTTGCTATGGTATAATATCAATTGTCATGAAGTTTAAAAATCATAAATTTAAATTTGATAATACGGCGCAGACAAGGCTTATAATAGCGGGGTTGTTGATTTCCACCGTTTTAATTATTGCAGTTTCGGTTTTTGCAATAAGCAAAATTCAGGAAAAATTATACGAAAGTTATGCAAACTTCGGGCAGCTTTTAGGGAAAACCATTGCAATTCAAAGTTATGAGCTTACAAAAGGCCAAATCCTTTCTGAAAAAATATTAACTCTTAAGGCCTATAGTGCTTCTATGCTTGAATCAAACAGCGATATTTCATTTATAACTTTTAAAAATAAAGAAGGAAAGACAATATTTTCCTCCGAAAACAGCTATAAAGAAAGGGCGCAAAACACAAGAACCACGCTTTCTGCGCCGATTTTAGGGGACAGCGGCAACATTGAAGGCACAATTGAAATCGGGCTGAATGCTTCAATGGCCTCATCCATTGCAAAGACAACCAAAAATTCTATGTTTATCGTCTTTACTCTTGTTTGGGCTGTGTTTACGGCGGTTATCCTTATAAACACCTTTTTTATTACGCGCGAATTATCCACCCTGCACCAGGGGGTTAAGGCTATTTCAAGCGGCAAATTCGGCACCCTGCTTGAATATAAAGAGGCTTCCGGTGAAATTAAAGACCTTTTTACCGCTTTTAATGATATGTCAAGCCGCCTGCATATTTATGAGGAGCAAAACATTGAAGAATTAACGCTTGAAAGGAACAAATTTGAATCTGTGCTTATGAGCATTGCAAACGGGGTTGTGGTGTGCGATAACGCGGATAATACGGTTCTTATTAACCCGATTGCGGAAAATATTTTGGCAGTGAATAAAAATGAAATTATAGGAACTTCTTTTGCCGAATATCTTGATACAGAAGGCAGAGCCTGCTTTAGGGATGAAATAGAGGCATTTAAGAAAACCCCGCTTGAAATAATAGAGAAAAAGCCGCTTGAAGTCAGCGTGGAGGTGAACAACCGGGTAATAAAATCAGTAATTTCCCCTATGTTTTCTAAATCGCACGATTATCTTGGCTACATTATTGTTCTTATTGACCTAACCAAAGAGGCGGAGGTTGATAAGCTTAAAAGTGATTTTATTTCAAACGTTTCTCATGAGCTTCGCACCCCCGTAACTATCTTAAGAAGCTACATTGACACCCTTTATAGTTTTGGCGAAGAATTTAAGTTTGAAGAACAAAAAGAATTTATAGGGGTGATTAACCAGGAAATTATCCGCCTGAACAAAATGGTGAACGACATTTTGGATTTTTCAAAGCTGCAATCCGATGCGCAATATGAAAAAGAACCCGGCGATATTATGAAAACCGTTGAAAATACGCTTTTAGGGCTTAAAGTGCTTGCGGAAGAAAAGGGCATAAATTTTGTGGTTGAAAAGGAAGAAAACCTTCCTGAAATCCCTTATAACGAGGAAAGCATTGAACGCGTGATTTCAAACCTTGTCACAAACGCTATTAAATATGCCCCAAATGGTTCCCCGATAAACATTAAAGCGGGAATATCAAAAGAAACCCCCGATTTTGTTGAAATTACGGTTACAGATAAAGGCATCGGTATTTCAAAAGAGCACCAGGAAAAGATTTTTGACCGGTTTTACAGGGTTGAAAATGACACCCACACAATTAAAGGCACGGGGCTGGGGCTTCATCTTGTGAAAGTGACCGTTGAAAAGCACCACCACGGCAAGGTTTTTGTGCATTCTGAAATTAATCAAGGGTCAACTTTTGGCTTCTTGCTTCCGATAAACCCGGCACAAGCTGAAGAACTTGTGCAAAGCGCAGAAGGAGCTGAAGCCTAGTTTTCAGGCTATTTGCCGTAAACTTCTTCTTCAATTTTCTTAAAATATTCTACGCTTTCGTATAAATCTTCTTTGTCGAATATTTCAAAAGTAATTTGCGGGTATAATTCCATTGTTTTTAGGGTTTCAAGGATTGGTTTAATCTCTAAACTGCCCTTTTTAAGGGAGCTGTGCGCATCTTCGTCCCCGTAGTTATTGTGAAAGTGCATATGATGGAGCATTATGCCGTAATCTTTTATCCATTCTTTTACCGGGATGTCTGAATGGATGTTGCAGTGGCCGATATCGATTGTTGCCCTTAAATATGGCGAATTTATTGCCGCAATAATGTTTCTTATCATATCGTTGTTTTTTTCATGTACATTTTCAATTGTTGCAACAATTCCTTCTTTTTCAAAATAGGGGATAAATTCCCGGTAAAAATCAAGCGATTGCATAAAAAAGTTGTCGCGGTACTGCTGCTGCATAAGCAAATTATTAAAGCAAGTGTGGAAAACAACGGTTTTTGCGCCCAATTCCGATGCAATTTCAAGGCTTTGGTAATATCTTTTTATTGAAGCTTCCTTTATAAGCGGGTCTTTAGAGCATACGCAAAGGTTTGAAAAAAACCCATGAAGGGTTAAATCCCCCTCAAGGCCCTTTACCGCGTCTTTATAAGTTTTTAGGGTTTCATCAAAATTATCTTCAAGTTCCCGAAGCTTGCCAAAGCGGCTTATTTCTAAGCCCAAGCCAAGTTCGTTTGCAATTTCAACGGCGCCGTATATGTTGTGGTAATCAACAGTGGATGATATAAAAATTTCACTTTTATTTTTCATAACAATTAGATTATAATTTAAAAATAAGTATATGTATATTTTTGAGCTTATTTTTAATATAAAAGAAAAACTAAAACAAAGGGCTGAAAAGCGCCCCAGTGGCGCTGCGGAAGATTTTGAGGAAGAAACTTGCGAGCATGTTTTTCAAGCTGTGGATTCTACAAACACGGTTTTGGCTTGTGTTAAATGCGGCTTTTTAATTCACTGCGGGGAAGACGATTTTAAAAAGAAGAATATTTTTG
>CAZHAL010000053.1:0-6748 GCA_964530355.1 uncultured Bacteroidales bacterium
GAGGATGGTATAGCCGTTCCATTGAGTGGAGAAGATTTGAAAAGAGCATGTTATAATATGTTGTGCTTGGATGCTATAAAGAGAAATAGCAATAGGTGATTAGTAAGGTTTTTACTTGTAAAACTATCCCGAATAAAGTATATTTAAAATTATGAAAAAAATAATCTGTTTAATTTTGATGTTACTCTCTTTCCAAGTTTATGCAAAACCGATAAAAGTGGATAGGATTTATACTATGGAAGAGGAAGAGATAATCAAAAACTATCTTGGAACATTTTATATAAAAGGGCATGATCCTGCAAAACACTTGGTAATAGTGCCAAGCGATCAATATGGTAAAATAGCAGTGTTTGATTATTTAACCCCAAAAAGACATTTATGTACTCCAGAATTTGATGATTTTGATTTATATGAAGGAATGAACGCCTCCACTTGTATGTTTTTGGATTGTGTAGAACAAGATGTAGAGGAAGGGGAGTCTATACTTATACCATATGATATATTTTGTAAAACAGAAGAAAGAATTAAAGAAATACACTTTGAAAAAAAGGAATATTTTGAAAGATATAAAGAATGTATTCAAGAGAATTGTGATACTAACCTTTTATATCATAGACTATGTCCAGAACATTATTATTATTTCAGATTAGATAATGAATAAGGGGAATAAATCCCCTTTTTTATTTTGCGGTTTTAAGCATATTAACCCGCCAGTTATTTCTGTCTTTACCTATTTCAACGGTAATTCTATTTTTACCAAAAGTCCGCCGAGTTTTTTGCCGTCAAGCAAGAATACCTCTCCGCCATGTTGATGTATTATTTCTTGAACAATGGAAAGTCCCAATCCTACCCCGCCGGTCGAACTGTTACGGGAATTTTCAAGCCTGGTAAATGGCTTTAACATCTCGTCCCTACGATTTTCGGGAATGCCTTCACCGTTATCTTCTATAAAAATGAAAAGATTATCCGAAGTTTGTTTTATATCAATTATAATTTTCTTGTTCGCATACCTTATCGCATTTGTGATAATGTTGGCAATCGCACGTTCAAATGCAGACGGTCTTATTGTTGCAAAAAAGTTTTTCTTTGCATTAACCTTTATATCATAATTTCCCTTATTAAGTTTGCGAACAATGTTTTTGATAAGTCCGGTTATATTTGTCCTTTGTGAATTTTCAACAATATTCCCCTTTGAATAATCCAGATAGGAGTTTATCATTTTTTCCATATCCTCAATGTCGTTTAAAAGAGCAAATTGCAAATCCTTATCATCACAAAATTCCAATTCCAACTTCATACGAGTAAGCGGAGTTTTTAAATCATGAGAAATTCCGGAAAGCATATTTGTCCTGGATTTCAAATATCTTTGCATACGGTTATATGTTTTCAAAAAAGCCTTTCCCGCCTCCTTGATTTGCACAGGTCCGGTCGGATTATAATCTGTAATTTCCTCACCTCTACCTGCTGATTTTAATGCATAAGTAAGTTTTTTAATCGAATCTATTTGATTTTTTGCAAACGGTATCGCAATAGCAATAAACACAACTATACTTCCCAATACCCAGAAAAAGAAAATGTAAATGGTTTTTGAAAATACTGATTTCAAAGACGAATTTATCACCAAAACACCATTCGGATATTGCACACGAATTTCCAAAACATTCGTATCTTCCGATGCGGAAATAGTATACGGATTCTTAATGTTATTATTTAACATTTTCCTTATGTATCGAAGAGATAAAAGATCAAGTCGTTTTGAATTTTGTTTTTTTGTAAGTTTCTCACCTTTAAGAAAATCAATATTCATAGAATAGTTTTTCTTTATCATTTTTTGAAGGTTTTCAAATTCTTCCGGTGTTTTATCATATTCCTTTAAATCCATAATGGTCAATACGTTGGAAGCAAAAACTGCCGCAGATTGATTCGAAATATTTTTCCAATGACGTTTATAAAAAATATATCCGGTTAATATTTGAGATAGTAATAAAGGTAATATGATAAGTGTAAGTGTGCGTGCCATAATACCCTTTGGAAAATAAGTCCTTATTTGAAAAAATTTTTGCCACTTCATAACTTTCTCCTTATATTATAAATTTGTAGCCCTTATTTCGTATAGTCAAGATGCATTCTGGAGCCTTTATATCCTCTTCTATTTTTTTGCGAAGACGAGTAATCGCAACATCAACACCTCGTTCATCATTTATATCAAGGAGCAGGGCAATCTCGTTCCTTGAAATAATTTCAAGCGGTTTTGAAATAAAGTGATTAAGCAAAATTTTTTCCGTATTGGTAAGTTTTATATTTGTATCACCTTTTTTCAAAATTCCGGTATCTATATTATACTGATATTTTGAAAAGTAAAATACATTTTTATCTGTATTTTTTGTTTGCATCCGCCGTAAAATATTTAGGATTCGAAGAAGAAGTTCCTTCGGTTCAAACGGTTTTGATAAATAATCGTCCGCCCCGGTTAAAAGTCCCTCTATCTTGCTGCCCGTATCGGATACGGCAGTCAACATTATAACAGGTATGTTATTCCCGTTTTGGCGAATATCCTTGATAAAATCTATACCGCTTTTTTTCGGCATCATCTTATCAACGACAATTAAATCAAATTTTATGTTTGCGATTATCTCTTCTGCTTGTATGGCATTAGCCGCAACAGATACAAGAAAATTTTCCTTTTCCAAATATTTTTTCAAAAGATCTCTTATCCTGTCATCATCATCAATTACAAGGATGTGAGCGGTATAAGATAATCCGTTAACCATTATTTGCCCTTTATTTTACTACCGTCAATAGGGATAATCTCATATTGTCCGGGTGGTATTTTGTAACTTTCGTTATCACAAATATTAGATGAACAGTTGGTTTGAGGTTTCTTGTTAATATTTGCATCGGTATATTGGAACTTCATCAAAACATAACCGTTGTTTCCACCGTTACTTGCACCGGTAACACCTGTTGAATAATAAGCACCTATAATACCGTAATCCAAATCAATATAATCAATGTTATAAATATTATATGATGTAGAAGGCAAATCGGATGTCAACTGACAATTATAATTATTATCTCTTATCAAAGCCTGTTTGTTGGAAGATATTTCAATCGTGTTATGTGCGGATGTGCAAAAACTTTTAAGTCCGTTTGCATATAAATCATAAGATAACATAAAGTTAATACGCTTTAAGTTTTTTGAAAATGATACATCCGTGATTGTAAGCGAAGGTATGAAAATAACTCCGGCAGTTCCGCCGATATTTACCGCATATTTTATACCATTGGAAAGACAAGCGCGAGAATATATATCCGCTTCACACAAATAAACCTTTGTTTTATCATTTATGTAAAGAAGATTTGCAAGAGAGTTAAATAAGAAACTTTGCGTCATTTTATCATTTAATTCCGTGCACCCCTTTTGTCGGCAAAGGATTATAGGTTTGGAATTGTTAATTTCTTCAATATCAAAGAAACTGTCATTATCAGATATAGTTGTATAATAAGTTGTATTGTTAGAAGAAGAACTCCTGCTGCTGCCGGTTCTTTTTTTTGCGGAATTATTTCTAGATTCTTTTTTTGCATTACTTTTTTTATTGGAGAAAGAATTGCTGTTACCTGTTTTCATATTTACTTCTTCATCTTCATCCGCCCATAAATCCCAAAAGGCGCCAAAAGATTTAGGTTGTGCAACGAAAAGCACACCGGCAAAAACTAAAATAAATTTTAAAATATTTTTTTTCATTTTCTCTCCTGTTAACAAGTTCTTATATATTTAATAGCAAGTTTATATTCAAATGTCTAGTTTAAATTATAAAAATAAATTTCTTTTTGTTGCATTTTAAATATTATATAGTGTATTATATATAAAATGAATAGAGAGTAGAGGAATACTATGGATATAAACTTAATTGGTGCAGGCGGAAGAATACAAGCATCTTACCACAAAAGTAAGGTTGCAGGTGCTCCTATTGCCGTGATTTTTCACGATACTCCGCAAAATGGCGGTAATATGAACGAACAGGTCGCCTATACTTTATTTTATTCTTTTGTGCAAAAGGGATTTAATGTCATAAGATTTAATTTCAGAGGTATCGGCAATACCCAAGGTGTTTTTGAAAATGGTGAAGCCGAATTGACAGATGCCTCAACCGTTGTTGATTGGATACAGGAACAAAACGAAGAATCTACTGAATTTTGGCTTGCCGGTGTCGGTTTCGGTGCATGGGTAGCAATGCAAATTCTAATGCGTCGTATTGAAATAACAGGATATGTCGCAGTATCTCCGCAACTTAAAAAATATGATTTTTCATTCTTTAATCCTGTTCCATGTGACGGAATTATTATTGAATCGGAGGCGGACAACCTTGTTTTGGAAAATGCAATAAAATCATTTGTAAACAGTGTAAATAAGCAAAAAACTTCTAAATTGGATTGTGAAATTGTAAAGGATGCCAACAATAAATATGACAAGAAGTTAAAGGACCTATTTACACTTGTTACAAAATATATAGATAAAAAATTATCTTGATAACTCAGTATTATTTAATTTGATAATTTTTCTTGGGTTTGCGTAACGACCTCTTTTATATTTATGCAAAATAGCTGTTTTTTCAGTTTCTGAAATATCTTCTAATTCATTAACTTCTTTTTCCATATCATCTTTATCTATCATTTCTCTCATTATAGTTTGACATTTATAAATAGATTTGTGCATACGATCAAATAAATCAATAAATTCATTATCTTTTATGGTTTTGTTTAAGTAAGGAATATTGAAATTTCCCTTTTTAATATATTTTACATAAATTTCTGCAATAATTTTATCAGAAAAGTTTTTCGAATTTTTTAAATAATCTTGATGTTCAGCGATAGTTTCTCTTATCAAATCAATATCTTTTGAAAAAGCCTTATCGGGAGCTGTTTTTATATCATTAAAGTAAATCAATATCAATATTTGAATATGTAAAAACATAATAGCCTTTGTCGCATTGGTCATATCATATCTTGTTAATTGAGTGATTTCTCGGACCGAAGGACTTGCATAGTCATGTATATGATGTATTTGTTTTAATGCTTGTTCGTAATATTTCATAATTTTACTCCTTTTTTAATTAAGTAACCTAATAATAAACTAACAAAAATATTTTGTCAATATATTTTTTAGAAAAAATTAAATTTTGTTTATGTTATATAAAAAAGATAAAAACCTCTTGACAATACAAAGAAATTAAGATACTATCTCAAAATCAAATAAAAAAAAGGAATTAAAATGTCAAGAATATGTGAAATAACAAAGAAAAAACCTATGTCTGGTCATAACGTTTCTCATTCTGAAATCAAAACAAACAGAAGATTTTTACCAAACCTTCAAACTGTTTCATTTTTATCAGAAATTTTAGGGGCAAAGGTTACAATGACTGTAACAAGCCGTGGTATCAAAACTGTTGAAGCAAACGGCGGAATTGATTCTTATCTTTTGAATACAGGTAATTCAAAATTAACTGATGAAGCAAAAAAATTAAAGGCAAGAATTCAAAAATGCCTTGAAAAGAAATCTGCAAAATAATAAGAAAGAGGCGAAAAAATGGCTAAAAAAGGTGTAAAAATGTTGATTAAGTTGAGAAATCCGGAAACCGGCACTTTCTATACAACTTACAGAAATCCAAAATCTCCTAATACTACTGAAAAATTATCTTTCAGAAAGTATGATAAAAAAACTCGTAAACACGAAATTTTCGTTGAAAATAAAATTTAATTATTCTTTTCATTTTTGTTTACTAAAAACTCCTTCTTTTTGATGGAGTTTTTTTTAGTTGTTCTTATGGCGATTCCCTGAAAGACGGGTAGGGTGTGCCATACTCTGACTGCCAGTTATAGTTTGGTGTTATATTTATTATTTTGTTCGGGCGGCTCGCAAACTAAATAAGTCTATTAAAATTTTTCTCCTTATCAAATACCTACACTCTCCGCCTTGTTAAAAGGCGACCCCCGAGCCCCCCTCTGGGGGTCGCCGGTCATTACTCCCTAATAACCTTTCTGAAAGATATGTTGTATTTATTTTTATCTGTAAAACTTTCCATATCCCTCAACCATATCCGGGTTGATAGCCCCAGTCTGCTCGGCACCCCCTCCGCCCCCTTTAGGGGGTGCCGGAAAACCACTTCGTGATTTTCGGACTGGAAGATATGGTTATGTAAATTTTTTATAAGCGGATATTATTATTTCGTTTGCCCACAAGCGCGCCGCCCGGCCCCCGAACCCGAGCGTATAAGGACTTATTTTTTAACGGTGTTAGTTAAAAAATTTAGTCCGCATCGTGAGGTTACAAGAATGGCAAACGAGAGGAGATACATATATGGTATATGCTATTGACCCCTTCGGGCGGGCGCGCTAATAATGATTTGAATCTTTTTATAAATTTTTTTTCATTTTCGTTTTCCTCAGAGAGCCAAGTAGACGCCCTCCGCCCCTTTAGGGCGCCCACATTCACTCCGTTCACATTGGCTTACTCTTTTTGTCCCCTAAAAAATTTTCTCTCTTGCATATATTCCTAAAATATGATATTATGAAACAGGTTAATAACTAACAAAAGGAGAATAATTATGATAAAAAAACACCCTGTGGGGGGGGGTAAATAGCCTCGTAAATTCAAAGGTTTCCCTTGTAACAACAATAACCTTATCCTTGATTTTATCACTATCCCTACAATCAAATGCAAAACCAAGAACTTCATCACGAAGGAATG
>CAZHAL010000054.1:0-6515 GCA_964530355.1 uncultured Bacteroidales bacterium
TTCCGATATTACTTATTGGTGTGATAGGTGTATCTGCCCTTTATTCAAGGAGGTCCGGGGGAGTACAAATTAAAAGTGCATCCCCGGATTTTTCTGGCTCCTCTAATATGGCTGTCGCTACTATTGATGATATCGTTTTAGAATCTCCAAATTCTGCTTTTCTTCCATCTGAAAATGATGTCATTGAGTATGTGGATATTGCTTTGAATGATACAGATGAAAATGATGTGAAACCTTCTTCTGATGATTATTTTGAAGAAAAGGAAGTTCCTCAAATCCCTGTTATCAAAAAAACTCCGACTAAAAAAAGCAAACCTGATGTTGTAGTAAAAGCAAAGGAAACTCCTGCGCCTGTTATTACGCCGAGGGTTGCGTCCGTTTCACGTGAAGCAATACTTAAAGCAGCAGCACAACAATCAAAATCTTCGTCCCGAAAATTAGCAAAAACGAAAAATAATAATCCTATTGATACTTTTCCATCCGTGAATGTTAATGAAGGGGAAGAAGTTTTGGTATCCGTGTCACAGAATAAAACACCTGTCCTCTATGAAGATGAGTTGAAACAACCGGTTTCTGAACAAAAGCCTGTTGTAAATACGGCAAAGGCGGAGCAAAAGGCTGTTCCTTCTTTTGTAAATAAGGATGATTATTTCCCTTTGTCCGAGGAGGAAGATGACGGCAATCCTTTCGGTGTGTCTGTTGAAACAGTTGCATCAAAGAATAATAAATTTAAAAAGCCGGTCAATTCTGTGGAAGTAGTTGAAAGGAATCCGAACAATAAAAAAAGTGATATTATGTTCGGACAGGCAAATAATCCTTTTGTAAAGGCTTTTTCCGCTATACGTCCGGAAACGACTTCGGAGGAGGAAACCGTAACTCCTACATCATCTAAAAAGAAAAAGGAAAAAGTGGTTGCATCCGTATCGTCAAAAAATTTAAAAAAGGACCTTTATCATACGTACATTTCCGATAATAAGTATCTATCGCCTGTTGAGTATTATGATGATGAAGATTCTTTCTATGAAGAGGCGGAAGAGGATGAAGAGCAATATGCCGAAGATGAAGATTTCAAAGATGAAAAAAATGTCGGCGATGCCTTGGCAGGTGATGTCGGACCTGTTAATGTAAACAAAATTAATGAGAAATTTAAGAATGCGAAAAGTGCAAATAACTTTTCAACCGGACCTTTGAAGGTCGGTAATCGTGAAGTATTACAAATGAAATTGGAGTTTGAACCGGGAAGCAGTGCGATTAGCGGAGAAAGTGTTAATATAATTCGCTCATTTGCTCAGATTGCAACGGATCAACCTACTAACTCCATTCAAATTGCAATTTCGGAAAAGGTTATGAAGGATACCGTTGCGAAAAAATTGGCGGCAAGAAGACTTGCTATTGTAAGTAATGTGTTAAGAAATGCCGGTATTTCAGACAGACAGATTTCGCCGGTGCTTACAAATCGTGATGTTGATTCATTTTCTTTCCGTGTTGTAAGTAATGATAAATTTGATAAATTAAAAGTTTCCAAAAGCTATGATCCTTTCGGTGAAGAAGAAAATGTTCAAGAATATAATTTAATGAGATGGTAATCGTGTCATTTTTCAAAGATTTCTGTAACAAAATTATAAATTTTATTTTTCCTGCTCAATGTATTATTTGTAAAACTTTCATTGAAAATAATGACGGTATTTGTTTTGAATGTTTAAATAAAATTGACTTTATTACCGATCCGAAATGTAAATATTGCGGGTATCCGTTTGAAATGATGTATACGGACAGTAACACAAAAAAGAAAAATTTCATTTGTCCTAATTGCATAAAATCGAAACCTAAATTTCATAAATGTGTCAGTGTAGTTAAATACAACGATGCGGCAAAGCAAATAATTCTTCCGTTTAAACATGCGGATAAAACAAATTATGCAAAAGTTATGGGACGGATGATGGGTGCGACCGTTTCTTCGTTTAAAACGGAAATTGATTTTATTATGCCGGTTCCGATACATCTTAAACGTATGCTTAAAAGAAAATATAATCAATCATCTTTGCTTGCGAATGAAATATCTGTGCATATTAAGAAGCCCGTATTGCACAATGTTCTTTACCGTTCAAAATTCAAACAATCACAGGGGCATCTTTCGATGAAGGAAAGAAAGTATAATGTGCAAGGTGCCTTTGATGTGAAAAATCCCGATAAAATAAATGGCAAAAATATACTTATTGTTGATGATGTCTTTACTACCGGTGCGACTATAAATGAGTGTGCGGAAATACTTCGCAAAAACGGAGCCGGTAAAATCTTTGTTGTGACATTCGCAAGAGTTGTGAAATAATTGGTAATTATATACACAACGCCACAAACCAACAAAAATCTTTACAAAGATTCAAAAATGGGATATTATTTCTTTCATAAGATTAATAAAAAAAAAAGGAATAGAATTATGTATAAATTATTAATTTGTTATGATATAAGTAAAATAAAATCCAAATTAAATGAATCAAATATATCTAATAAAGTAATAAAAGAAATAGAAAGTCAATATTATTGGATACATTTTCAAGAATCAGTATGGATTGTTCTTTCTAATAATGATAGAGAAAAAATGTATAATAATTTATTAAATAAAATTAATACAAATAAAGATACTCTTTTATCTGTTATTGATATAACAAATCAAGATATACTTTATAATCATATTAGAGATTGCAAAAATACAGAATCAAATACTAAAGTTGATAAAGAAGAAAAAGCTTTGGGATTAGACCTTATTAATGATGAAATAAATACTCCCATAAATTACAAGGATGTATTAACTTCAAAATATTGATTATTTTTTCATTCCTTTTTTTTCGTCTTTCTAACTTTTCTTTTTTTAATCTTGCTAATTCTTCTCTTTCATCCACAGTGCTATGTGTAGTAGTTGCATTAAATCCATTAATTGTCGGGTCTTTTTTTTTGAAATCTTTTTAAATGAACTAATTTATATAACCAAAGTGAAAAATATACAAAATGAAATGTAAATTTATCTAGTATATAGTACATTTAATTTCTCCTTTAAATTTTATTTCTACTTGTATTTATCCCTCAAAAATCATCCATAAAAATAAACTAAAAAATCAAATAAACTCAAGATTTTCCTTGACTTTTTGGGATAAATTTACTATAATATTTATAGTTTTAAAGATAATTAAATGTTGAGTAGATGATTATGTGTTTTAGAAGTCTTTTTGAATTATTACAAACTTATAATACCGAAGAAAAATGTCAGAATTTCTTTATCAATAACAGATGGAAAAATGGTATAACTTGTCCTTATTGCGGTGAACATAAAATATATAAATTAGGTAAAGGTATATTCAGATGTTCTAACTGTTTTAAAGAATTTTCTGTTAGGACAAAAACTTATATGGAACATTCAAGAATTCCATATCAAAAATGGCTTATGGCTATATATCTGATTACTTCTCATAAAAAGGGATTATCTTCAATCCAACTTGCAAAAGATATTGGAGTTACTCAAAAGACAGCTTGGTTTATATTGCAAAGATTAAATAATATAGTTTCTCCTAATCTTTTAAAATTAAGTAATATAGTAGAAGTAGATGAGATGTATGTAGGTGGTGCGGAAAAGAATAAACATAAGTATAAAAGAACTATGAACTCAAATAAAATACATGGTGATAAATCTGCTATATTAGGTATGATAGAACGAAATGGTAATCTTGTCCTTCGTGATATTGAAAAAGTAAACAAGTCTAACATAATGCCTTTGATTGAAAAACATATTGATATTGATGCCATAGTGAATACAGATGAATCTCCTATTTACAAAGGGGCTTTAAATGGAAGAGAAAGAAAACAAGTAAATCATAACAAAGGTATTTATGGTATAGGTGATATAACTACCAACAGGATTGAAGGTGTATTTTCTCATTTTCAAAAAATGGTATCAGGAATATTTATCCATTTATCAAAACAACATATAGAACGCTATGCAAATATGTTTTGTTTTCGTATGAATACAAGGAAGTTAGATGAATTTGAAAGGATAAATGTATTGCTTAATAATGTCGAAAACACAAGAATAATGTATAAAGTGTTTAAGAGATGTTAGAGGAGAGATATTGTTGTATTTAATAAATTGGCTGAATTCCACAATACAGTAGATAAAGGAACTTTTGTAAAACAATCCTTGTATTATATATAAGGATTATATAAAAGTTGATAAAAAAGCTGTTTTAATATGGTTATTATATATAATACAAATCTAAAAATATTAAGTTTTATTATAATAAGGTGTTTTTTTTGAGAAATCAATCATATAGCAATAATTAATATTTTTCATATATGCACCATAAAAGTCTTTAATAGTATTGGTAGCAAAGACAAAAGGTATTTTTCTATTTAAAATAATATCATTAATAGCCATATCTACAAGATTAGGAGTCTCAGATTTATTTTTTGAATTATAATTTATACTAAAATATTTTTTTATATTATCATGAATATTTTTATCATCATAATATTCGATTCCAATTTGTGCATCAGAAAATATTTCTTTAATTTTTTTATATAGCTCATGATTTCTAAATAATTTATCATTAAAAAATTCATATAATGTTGGATAAGGTAATAAAATAGTAGTTGTATATTTATATTCATTCCAAAAGTCTAATTTATCTTTATCCTTTATTATATCACACCAGAAAGATGTATCATATAATATAAATTTTTTATTATGCTTCCAAAAATTCTTCATCTTCAACAACTTCTTCTTCAACTGCATAGCTATCCCAAGGAGCAACACTATTTCTATTCCCATATATAAATGTTCCAGCCATTGAGTTATTGTCTTTTTTATATATTAAATATAGTCTATCCTTATCAGTTAAATTTAATTTTGTAATTAATTCTTGTTGTACTTGCTTTTTATCGCCATCAAATATAAATGATGCTAAATCATTAACACATTCTACTGCTTTATTTCTTGCTAACCATCTATAAAGTTCTTCAATACTTTCAGATGAACGAATATCATATGATAACCAAAATCTTCTCTTCATTTTCTATATACTCCTTTTTATTATAAAAATACATTATTATTTATAAAAAATCAAGCTTATTATAAACATTTACAAAAGGATAAAAACAAATCTAAAAATATTAAAAAGCAATGATTTTATATAAGAATCATTGAATAAAGTCCTGGATTATGATATTATTATTTTATGATTAATTATCGTTCAAATATTTTTTCCGTTTTTTATTTATTTCAACTAAATTTAATGTAGATAATTTTTCTGATATTTTTATCGGATATGTAGAATAGACATATCTAATGAAATCAGAGAATGTTTTATCTTCAGTTAAATGAATAATTGTATTACAAACTTCCTTATCTTTATCTGTTAAATGTTTGTAATTGTATTTCTTATCTTGTACATCTGTAAAATATAAACAACCATTATGTATGTCATATATAAAATTATTATTAGTTGCGTTTTCTTTAATATCATTCACATATGGACCATAATGATTAAAAATCCATTTAATATCAGAAATCTGTCTATTATATTTAATAACATTTTTCCAATCAGATAAGAAAACAAGTTTTGTAAGTCTTGCATTTGATAAATCAGATTTTTTACTTACAGGATAATTATTTATTATATAATGTATTATTTCTTGTAATTTATTCATTTTATTCACCTTCCAAAGAACTTACATCTTCGATTTTAATGTATAAATAATATCTATTAAATATTTTTTTTATTTTTCTTACTAATTTCCATTTAAAATAATAATCTAATATATATTTATGAAATTTATTTTTATCGTAAAGATTTTCAAATATTATAACACCAATATTTATATCTTTTTTATTTTCTTTAACGATTAATCTAGCGGCATAGTATAATTTTGATTTCATTCTTATCTGTTTTATTGCTGATTTTGTCTTATAACCTCCTTTAGATTTTCCATATAATTTATACACTTTGTCTACCCATTTTTGGGTTGTAGAACAATTCTTTAATCTATCTTCATATAATACATTATTAGCATCAAAACAACGACCTACAATATTATTTATTTTTGGCATTATATCAGTTTTATTTTTATATTGCTCATGATTAGAAAATCTATATTTTTTTATAAAAGAATTAGTTGTTTTATCATATAAATAAATTGATAGTCTTTCTTCTTTGTTATTTCTTTTAAATAAATAATTTTTAGAAATTATTAAATCCAACTCATTATAAATTAGAACATTACCCCAATCACTAGAAATAAATTCATTTTTATATTTGGATGATAAATATTTTAAAAACTCAATTTCAATTTTTTCAAAAAATGGAAGTATTAACATAATTATTGAAATTGTAGCTATTATACAAAATATAATACTAATATTTTCAAATAATATTGTATTAGCAAAATAAAAGAATATACCATCCTTACCAGAACCATAACCTTCATAAAAAATACAAAAAGTTAAAATTATATTTAATATTCCTTTT
>CAZHAL010000055.1:0-6370 GCA_964530355.1 uncultured Bacteroidales bacterium
TTTGCAGATGTGGCGGAACAGGTAGACGCAAGGGACTTAAAATCCCTCGGGCATTTAAACGCCCGTGCCGGTTCGATTCCGGCCATCTGCACCATTCTTATTTATCTGTGATTTTGTTTGCTTTTTGAGAATATTTTTTATATTATAAGTATTATGAAGAATTACATATATAAATATAGAAGTGCCGAATTTAATGATTTTAAAAAAGTATCATATAAATCAAACAAAAAGCTTGTTGTTAATGAGTATGAAGATGCAATCATAGTTCCATTTGAATTTAATTTTAAAAATAATTGTCAGGCAGCTCATCTTGGTGGGGTAATTGATAAAAATAATCAATATATACCAGAATCTGCGTTCTATCGTTGGAATGAGTCATCATCTGAGGATAAATTTGTGATTGAAGATAATTATCAAGATGCAAAAAAGATTGATGAAACAGTTATGTATGGTGGATACTTTTATTCTCATTGGGGGCATTTTTTGATGGAAATGACCGGCAGACTTTGGTATTACATTCAAAATTTACAGGGTAAAAAAGTAAAACTGGCTCTTGCTGTTAAAAAAAATGTAAGATTGGAAAATAATTTTAAAGAGTTTTTTGAATTGCTCGGAATCTCTCAATCGGATATTATTTATGTTGAGGAACCTACTAAATTTAATAAAGTTATTGTCCCTGAAAACAGCACGGTAATTACTAAATATTATACAAAGGAGTTTATGCTTCCTTTTTCTAAAATATATGAACAAGTAAAGCCGTCATGGATAAAAAAAGTTTATTTTACTAGGCAGAGTTTGCCCGAAAAGCATGGAATAACTATGGGAGAAAAAAGTATAGAGCATTGTTTCCGTAAAAATGGATTTAAAATATTGGCTCCTGAAAAACTTTCTCTTTATGATATGGTTTCTGTTTTAAAAGGGGCGGAATTTGTTGCCGGTTTGGTTGGAACGCTTTCACATAATTTTATTTTTGCAAATCCAAAGGCAAATATTGTTTTGTTAAATAGGGAAGAATATTTAAATCCTTCGCAAGAAATGATTGCTCAGGAATTAAAACAGAAAGTTTGTTATATTGATGTGTTTTTAAATTTTTTGCCGGTGCGTCCCGGAACTGGTCCGTATATTGTAGGTGTGAACGAAAATTTAGCAAGTTATTTTAAGGATAATAATATGTCTTTTGAAAAGATTCAAAATAAGCCGACATCCAGTCAAATGCTTACTTTTTTAAATGCTTGGGCAAAAGTGTATAATTCGAAAAGGGACGATACATTTATGATGAATAAAAAAGTATCCGATTGGATGGATTTAGTAATAAATATGTATGAAAAATAAAAATCTCCTTATCAAATGATGAGGAGATTAAAAGTTGAATTTATGAATTATTAGTATTTTTCAATAATAATTATTATTTTGTTCTTTCATTTAAATAATTATCTATATCTTCTAACATTGGTTTTATATCAACAAAGTGTTTTGATAATTCTTCATCGTTCATTTTTAAAACTAATTTAGCAAATTTAGGTTTCGCATATCCATTTATTTTATGTGTGATAAATAAAGGAAGATCTTTTAATATATCTTCTTTTTTTATTTCATCATTTATGCATTTTTCTTTTGTGGTTTCATTAAGTATTTCGTCTTTGTTTTTCTCTGTAAGCCATTTCTTTTTATTCGCTTTTGTCCAAAGATCTTCAGGATATAAAGTTTCAAGATATGAATAAATATTATACATATTTTTAGATTTCCATTTTTTTAATGTTGTATTTGGTGATAAGACAAAACATTTGGTTAAATTATTAGAGTTTTTTTGTTTATTATATTCATTTGCATTATTTTTAGCATCTTCATCAACTAGTCCGGCGGCTTTAAAACGTATTTTCTTATGTTTCTGAGATAAGTCCCAAGCTTCAAGCATATCAATGACATAATTTTCGCCACATCCATCTTTGCCACTAAATATTTGAAAATTATGTTTTATTTTAAATACATCAAACAATTTTTCGAGAATCATTTTATCTGTACTTCCTTCTACGAAAAGACAAGGTGTCTGTCCTTGTTTTAAAATTCCTTCAATTTCTTCTTTTTGTTTGTTAAGATGGTTAAATTTATCTTCTAAGTTCTTATATGCTTTTGACATCATTGCTGCAGTTCCCATATCGGTATCAATTTCATTACTGTTTGTGGTTAATATTGTTTCTTTTTCATTATTAAGTTGTACGTGCCAGACGATTGTGGATAAATTCTCAGTAGTCTTATCTTTTAAGTTATAAAATATTGGTGAATGTGTTGTAAGGAGAATCTGTGAAATTGCTCCGTTACAAATATAAGAAATAAATTCCTTGCAAAGGTCCATACAATTTTTTATTTCCATATTGTTTTCCGGTTCCTCATAACCCCAAATAAATGTATAAGGAGCAGCTCCTTTACCAGTTATTTTTTTCTCATGAAAGGCAATAAAGTTCAAAATTAACGGAATATATCTATTTTTGATACCGTCTCCACGTTTATTTAAGGATATGTGTTTTTCTTCTGATAGGAAATCCATTTTTTCAAAAATATTGGCAAGGTTTTTAGGAAATGACATTATAATATTTTCGTTTAAGTGTTCTTTAGTGGTTTTAACTAGATCTTTTAAATGCTGTGACATATGTTTCTCAAATGCTTGGTTAGCATTTTCTAAAGAATTTTCAGCTACTTTTGTCATTGTGTTATAAATGCGAATTCGTAAGGTATCAAAATAATTATGATCACGAATAGCAGGAACATAAATATATGTTATACGATTTATTAAAGAGCGAACATTTGCTTTTGCAGAAATCTCTTTGACTTTGTTATCTTCTGATAAACCATAAAAATAATCAGTTTCTTTCTTAAAATGAAATTCTCCATCTGTACGCCAACGTTTTTCCCAAACTAAATACTTTCCGCTTATAGAGTGGTAAGTTTTAGGTAAATTGAATGTTATCTTAATAGTAATTTCATCAGCTTTTTTATTTCTATGACTGTTATAATTAAAATCTTCATTAAAATTTAATTTTTGTCCTGGTTCAACTTCTCCATTAAAAAATAGATTAAGAGCTTTTAATATATTAGATTTTCCAGCATCATTTCTTCCAACTAAAACTGATATATCTGCAAAATCACATTTTATCTTTTTTAATGAACGAAATTTACTAATTTCAACTGTTTTAATTTGTAAGTTACTCATTTTTTTTCCCTTTGTTTAATTTTGATATATGAATTATATTTCATATAAAATATAATTCAATAATTTTGTAAGTGTATAAATATGTAGTTGATATTTTAATATGTTATGTGTGACATATAGGCGAAAAAAAACGAACCGTTATTTTTCGGCGGTCTATAATCCTATTATATACTAAAATGGGAAGTAAAGCAAATGAAAAAAAGATGTTATTATCCATTTGATAATACAAAAATATTTTAACTTAATAAATTTATTTATCTAAATTTCCTCCTTATAGCAAAAACAGTCAATAAATAACGGTTGTTTAAATTGAACGATTAATGAAATAAAAGGAGAGAAAATGAATAAAAAAGATATGCTTTCTAATTTAGAAGGTGCATTAAATGATTATAAATCTGCATCACTGTTTGTAGAGACTGAATCTGAGGCTCAGAATATAGTAAATATTGTTACAAGAATTGACACTTTAGAAAGTATATATTTGTTTATTGGCAAGTTCGGTTGGAACATTTTTAACACCTGCTATATTAAGATCTCCTAGGGCAAATATGGAGTTTAGAACATCTTTGAGTATTGAAAAATTATTGGATAATTTTGAAAAAAATCTTTCAAGTCTTAAACAAATTTATTCAAAACAATTGGAGAAAGAGAAATTGACACCAGTTGAAAAGGATGTTTATGGTAAGTTGAGTGCGTTGGATAAAAATTTATTTACTCATGATTGGGAGTCAGAAGTAAATAAAATTTATGATAAAGCAAGATTGAAGGAGGCGAAAAGACTTGCTAAAAATAACGACAGATACAAAGATGCGGAGTATATTCTTGCCGTAAGAAAGTTACAAACTAAGTATTTAGGTGTCGAATATGATGAAAAACTTGCTGGTGGAATTGCAAAAAGGAAGTTGTTAGAAAATAAGAAGCGTTAATTTTAAAATGGGATTGCTATAACAGGCAATCCTTTTTTTTATTGTTTTTATCTGCCTTTATTGTTATTATGGATGAGAAAGGAAAAATTTAAAATGAATAAAAAAATAGAAGAACTTCTTAAAACAAAACCTTCGGTGGAGGCATTTGAAAATTCTGTGAAAGTTAGTAAAAACTTTTGGGAAAATGTGATGAAGAAGCAATGCAGGTTAGTTGAAAAGCAGAGAAAAGAAAATATGAAATTAAAACCTTTTCCGGAACTATATAAAAAAGAATTTACATTATAAAATCAAAGGAGGCTTAAATGAATAAAAAAATATTGTTTGTATCCGTAATGTCTTTGGCTTTACTAAGTGCTTGCGGTAATGAAAAAACTTATGAAGAAGGAAAAACTGCATTTTGTGAAGGCTTTTTTGCTTTCCCTGATTATGTTTGTGCGGATAAGGACGGTAATCCTATTTCCGGTATTATGCATAGTCGTAGCGGTGGCAAGTATTCATATAAAAACGGTAAGTTGGATGGCGTTTCTAAATTCTATGATGATGGCAGGTTATGGTATGAAACGGAATTTAAAAATGGAGAAATTGATGGTGTTGAAAGGGAATATTATGAAAACGGTCGTTTGAAACGAGAGGAAAACTATAAAAATAACAAGAAGGATGGTATTGCCAAATATTATACTTATGATGGTAAGTTGTCGGATGAAAAGAATTATAAAGACGGTAATTTAGTTGAATAAATGGGGTAATTATAAATTATAGTTATGGTTGGTTAGAATTATGGTTTTAATGAAAATAAGTGTTAGAGATATTTGTTATAAAATTATTGAATCCAGAAAGAAATTTGTTTTAATTGCTGGTAATGGTGGTGCTGGAAAAACTACGTTATCCTTTCAATTACAGGATGAATTTATTAATTGAAAATAATTTTTTGACTTTATCTGTATTCCTAAGTATAATAAATGGTGTAGTTTAGATATTTACTGTAATTTATTTTATAAGTTGGAGTTTTTTATGTTAAAGTTATTTTTGATTTTATTTGTTTTATTTTCATCAGTTTGCAGAGCAGGTGGTAATATTAGTGATAAAGAGGCTAAAAGTATCAAAGAATTTATTGATGTTATAAAGACAGATGATCCAAACCAAATTGCAAACTTTGTTGCTTATCCCCTTAATAGATTTAATCCTGTTCCAGATATAAAAACAGAGGAGGAGTTTATTGAAAAATACAATATACTTTTTGATGAGGAACTAAAAAAAGCTATAATAAATTCTGATATTGAAAAAGATTGGTCTCATATGGGTTGGCGAGGTTATATGCTTGATAGAGGTGTAATTTGGCTTGATATGTATTCAGATTCTGATGAAATGCGTTTAATAGCTGTGAATTATGTATCCGATAAAGAAAGGGAATATGGTGAGAAACTTTTAAAAGAAAGTTTAGAACAAATACATCCATCATTAAGAATTTTGAAAAAACCTGTATTATTTTTTGAAACGGATAAATTTATTATAAGAATTGATGAAATAGATAAAAATGGAGATAGTGTATACAGATATGCTTCATGGGATAAAAGTAAAACGACATTAGATGAGCCTGATTTAGTTCTTAGTAATGGAATAAGACAGTTTTCTGGTAGTGGTGGAAATCATAGCTATCTTTTTAAAAACGGTAAATATGTTTATAATGTAGGAGTAGTCATTGTTGGACCTGTTGGTGGAGCTCCAATGGATTTAACAGTATATAAATTTGAAAATCCGGTGCAGGATATTGAAAAAATATCTGATGAATTATATATGTGCGGTTATGATGAAAATCTTAAATGTAAAGAATTGTTTTTTGCCCCTTCGGTTAAGGTCCTTATGGATGAATAAAATTATTCCTTTTCCCCACAAATGCCGAATACAAGTTTGAAGTTGTATCGGTTTTTGCGGGTAAGGCGGATGCCATTTGAAGCAATTATCAAAACGTATTTTAATATCCAAATCCTTATGTAGTAGGATTTGTTTTTAAGTTTTATTCTTTCCTTTGTCCTGTATTCCGAACCGTTAGGATTTTCAATTTCCGTGCTTTTCCCAAAGCCGTATTTGTTATTATCAAAGTCCAAGCCATACTCAATATATATCATAAATTTATGATAATATAAATTATAGTCAGGTCAAGAGTTCTTTTTTAATTCTTCCTCCGCTTCACTGATGTATTTGCTGAATGCCTTCCAATCTATATTCATTACCTTTA
>CAZHAL010000056.1:0-6224 GCA_964530355.1 uncultured Bacteroidales bacterium
CGCTGTGTCACTGGATTTGAACTTTGTTAACATTTTGACTTTAATCCAAAAATAGAATATCCTGTTTTAAAATATGTCGAAAAATAAGGAACGTTATTTCTTTACCGTTTTTTACATTACCCGAAGAATATCTTGTATAAAAAATCCCCCCTTAACGGAGGGACTTAAACTTAATACATACTTGAAAGTATATGTCGGTAATTCTTAATATCCTTTATAACCTTTCCGGTTCCAAGTGCGACACACAACAACGGATTATCCGCAATAGATACAGGAAGTCCGGTTGCATGACGAATCGCAAAATCCAAATTTCGAAGGAAAGCACCGCCACCGGTTAAAACTATACCCTTATCAACGATATCAGATGCAAGTTCCGGCGCAGTATTTTCAAGCGCAGTCTTCACCGCATCAATAATTTCACGAACAGGTTCTGATAAAGCCTCCGCAATCTGAGCTTCATTCAAAGTAAGCTCACGAGGAATACCATTCATCAAATCACGTCCCTTTATTTCAATGGAACGACCACCTTCATCATTATCAGGAATCGCACAACCTATCTCCTTTTTGATAAGCTCGGCACTTCTTTCACCGATAAGAAGGTTATGATTACGTCTTATATAATTAATAATAGCCTCATCCATTTTATCCCCACCTACACGAATAGAACGTGCATAAACTATACCACCAAGGGATAAAACAGCAACCTCGGTTGTTCCACCACCAATATCCACAACCATAGATCCGGTAGGTTCACCGATAGGAAGTCCGGCACCGATAGCCGCCGCAACAGGTTCTTCAATAAGATAAACTTTCCTTGCCCCGCTGACCTCAGCCGATTCTTGAATAGCTCTTCTTTCAACAGCAGTAGAACCGGATGGAACACAAATAACCACCTGTGGGAAAGTAAAAGTCTTTCTGTTTAAAACCTTTTGAATAAAATATTTAATCATAGCTTCCGCCACTTCGAAATCAGCAATAACGCCATCCTTTAACGGACGAATAGCTTGTATATTTCCAGGTGTTCTTCCAAGCATTTTCTTTGCTTCCTCACCAACCGCCAAAATTTCCTTTCTTCCGCGTTCTTCCTCTGTAATAGCCACAACCGATGGCTCATTCAAAACTACGCCCTTATCTTTTACATAGATAAGGGTATTTGCTGTTCCCAAGTCAATACCTAGGTCATTTGAAAATAATCCTGTAATAGATGATAACATAATAAATCTCCCCTGTAATTCTTGATTTTTTTATATATTAAAATAAACCGTTAAAAACTACAAGGAAAAAATATAAAATATGAAAGATTTTTACACTATTTATAAATAATTATATCAGCATTGCTTAAAATTATAAATTTGTCCTCAATAATTATCGGAGTTGTATCAATCACAGAGGTCAACTTTTCCTTTCTTATAATCTTTCCGGTATAAGGATTAACCCTTATCAATTCACCATTTGAAAAGGTAAGTATTACCTGATTATTCACCAACAAAGGATCAAATGCAATCGCCTTTGCATCCGCTATGTCAATTTTCTTTGACCATATTATATTACCGTTCGTTATATCAATCGCATTTAAGACATTATCATTATCTATATCAAACATAAATTTATTTGAAAGCGTCGGCGTTGTAATTCCACCTGTCGACAATTCCCATAACTTACTGCCATCAACAAGATTAAAGGCCTTCATATTATCATTATAACCCTTTACAATAACAATATTTCCATCGGTTACCGGATTCGCAACTATATCCGACATATTGTTAAGACTTTTCATATTAATCTTATGTAAAGCCTCCAACCAAATAGGTGTATTATCATCCCGCATAAGCATATGGACCTCACCGTTAGGGAAAGTAACAACCAAATTATTATTCACACACATAGGAACAGAGCCCTTTACAAAGGAATTAGGTTCTTCCATAGTTTTATGAACAAACAACTTATCCCCTGTTTTTGCATCAACTACAAAAAACTCACCGACATCATTTGAAAAATAAAGTCTGCCATCACAAATTTGAAGTCCCGATTTCAAAGGAGTATTAAAATATTTACTGTAAATAACCTCACCGGTTTTCGCATCAAGGGCAAGAAGTTGCGATGTATTCGTAATCGCATATAACTTTTCGTTATCAAGAGCCAACGCACCATAACGCAAATATTCGTTATTTACAAGTTTCGGTGTCGACCAAACGGTTTTTCCGGTATCAAGAGACGTTGCAACAATCCTTAACTTTCCGTCAATCGTAAACACCATATTTTTATTTGCAACCGGAGTATACAGAATCTGACTACTTTTAGTTTTCACACCTATATCATTTTTTGCAAATTTTTGAAGTTTTTTCTTACCGCCTATATGTCCCAAAGTATTGGAACTGTTTCCTGATGACGAAGTCCAACTTTCATTTATATAAGGGCGTTCCAAAATTATCTTTTCATCACGCAAAGACGTTTTCTCATTAACTTGCTTTTCAAAAACAGAAACCCTCTCACCTTCCACAGGCGTTTTCGCAGTTTCACATCCCGAAATAAAAAAAGGAAGGATTAAAACACAAATACCCCTTTTTAAAAATGTTTGTTTAATCATACCTTCCTCCTATAATTCTACTATTTATTTTGCAGTTTGACTTTTTATAAAATTAAGCATATTCAAACTTTGTGATTTTATACCAACAGGCGATTTTTCATTTTCCACAATCCTGTCAAATGTAGTTTTTGCAAGATTGGTATTGCCCTGTGAAATATAAATCACACCCAAAATATATTGAGCCGAGAAATAAAAAGGCTTACTTGCGGATATTTTGGATAAAAGTTTTATAATTTCGGACTTTTCAGCTTCTGTTACATTCTTTTGTGAAAAATCAAGAGTAGCAAGTTTCAATATTGCTAAATCCTTAAACGAAGCATCCGTCGCATCGGATATAAGAGTTTTCAATGTCTGTATTGCTCCCGAAATATCATCCGTTTCAATTTGCATGGAATAAATATTAAAATATGCAATATCCTTGTATCCGTATTTCGCAACCTTTGCAAAATCCATAAGTTCAAGAATTTTACCCCTTGCTGAAACAGTTGTATTAGACATAATCCGTTCAAAAGTTTCAGCCTGTTTCAAACCGGTTGCCACTTTATTACTTTCATATATATTTCTAGCTATTGTAATACCAAGAACTAAAACAATAACGGAAATTATATAATACTTATATTTGTTCCAAAAAAGAATTGCTTTCTCGGTTCTGACTTCCTCATTCACCTCACGAATAAAAGCGTTCTGTTGACTTTCAATATATTGCTCCTTCAGGGACTTTTCTTTATTTTGCATATAACATCTCCATTATTCTTGTGTATGTGTATCATTAGGTTTCAAAGAACCTATAACTTTCTTTTGAAGTTGGATAAGTTCAATTATACCGGTTCTTGCCATAGATAGAAGTTTTAAAAATTCATTTTCGGTAAACGGAACCTTTTCCGCAGTCCCCTGTATTTCAACAATACCACCGCTTCCTGTCATAACAAAGTTGGAATCTGTTTCGGCATGACTGTCCTCTTCAAAATCCAAATCAAGCATTTGTTGACCATTCACAATACCGCAAGAAACCGCCGCAACATAATCATTGATAGGAAATTCCGTAAGTTTATATTTTTGTTGAAGTTTCATCATTGCTTGATAAAGAGCAATAAATCCGCCTGTTATGGAAGCAGTTCTTGTGCCACCATCAGCCTGTAACACATCACAATCAACAATTATCTGACGTTCACCCATTTTTTCCAAATCAACAACGGCACGAAGTGATCTTCCGATTAATCGTTGTATTTCCTGTGTCCTTCCGGATGGATGTCCGCATTTAACTTCCCTTTCGATTCTTGTTTGACAAGAAGCAGGAAGCATTGAATATTCCGCGGTAACCCAACCTGTGCCACTATGCTTTAAAAACATAGGCACCCTTGTTTCAATAGTTGCGGTGCAAAATACGCGTGTATCACCGAATGATACTAAACATGATCCGTCGGCATACTTGTTTACACCGGCAAGAAGTTCTATTTTTCGTAAAGTTTCGTTTTTTCTAGAAAGTGCTCTCATTTTTTATCCTTGAATTATAATTTATTTTAGGTATTATATAGTTATATATAATTTTTTTTAAAAAGGCAAGTATGAAACAAAATCTTATGAATTCTTTGATGATTTTATCAGAAGCGGTAGATGAACTTAACCGCGTTTTTTCTCTGTATAAAAATGTAAAACGCGAAGAACTCAGCATCAAAACCGATGATTTCAAGGCCGTTCAAATAAAACTTCAAACGGAAATTGATGAATTAAAACAAAGCCTTATGTTCGAACGTGATAAAATAACCCGCGCTAATGAGGAAATAAAGGCACTATCGGTCGAACTTAAAAATAATTTATAGTTTTTATAAGGAGAGAGATTTCAAATGACTACACTTAATTTTAAAATAAATGAAAAAAATTACTCTGTTGATTGCGGTGTTGGTCAAGAATCACAAATATTATCCATTGTAAAACTTATTGATGAAAAGGCAAAAAATCTTGCAAAAATGTTTGGTGAAGTTGACAGCGAAACCCTTCTTTTAATGGTATGCATATTATCATTCGGCGAATTGGAAAAGGCAAAAACAAAGCTATCCAATCTTGAACTTGATATAAAAAATATGAATCATGATGATACCGATTTCGAAAAAATAAATAATATCATTATTGATTTGGCTAAAAAAATAAAGGCTGTTTCCTCATCAATAAAAAATGAAACAACACTTAATATATAATTTTTCAGGAGAACTTTTATGAAAAAAGATAAATTAAAAAAACAAACAGAAAAATCCAAACCGGAAAATCACAACTCTTCTTTTTCCGTGTTTCAAATCGTGATATTCGCATTCCTTTTCGTGCTTATGATTTGGATTATCGGATTTTTAAGCCTTGAAATAGACAGCCAAAAACAGGAAATTAAAAAACTTCACTCCGAATTTGAAATTCGAAAGGCCGACAACGAAGAAATTTTCAATTACTACGTCGAAAAGATCCGTGATTTCCAAAAAATCGATATAAAGGATCAGGTTCAATCATTCGGTAAGGATATAAAGGACGGCTTGCAACAAGTCCGCGACCTTATGTTCGACCGTGACGATTTGGAAAAAGTTAATACCAGAATCGAAGCACTGGAAGAATACAACAATACTTACCGTGGAACAAACCTTGTATTCCTTACCTCAGTCGGACTCCTTCGCGACGTTATAAATCGCGGTCAACCGTTCGAGGTTGAACTTAACACCATTGACATTGTCGGCGGTCGTAATCAAATAGTCGTTGACGCAATCAAAACCCTTAAACCATTATCAGAGGATGGCGTTAAAACATTCGCTCAGTTAAAGGCGGAATTTGATGAAATGGCTCACGATGTTGTGTTTGTATCAAATAACCCTCTTCCTGAAAATTCCACATACAAACAACGCTTTATGCATAGAATGAAATCTTTATTCAAGGTAAGGAAAATCGATTTAACGGATACCCGCGACAATCCCGATTCTATAATCGCTCGGGTTGAATCTTACCTGAAAGATAATAAATTGGATGAAGCAGTCAAAGAACTTGAAAGACTTGCCTCCGTATCACCTTACGGTTTTGAATATGTAAAAAAATGGTATGACGATGCAAAGGCCAGAGTCGAAGTTGATAATATTATGAGCTCACTTTCCTCCTTTGCGATAGAACGTGCTTTAAACGACATCTATCAGGGAAACCCAAAATTAAAATTACAGGAAAAAGCGATTAAAACTTTAACAAAACGGGCGGAAATAATAAAATCTCCAACCAAAACAAACAAGGAGTAAAAATATGGTAAAAAATGCCTTAAAAATATTTTTTATTTTACTTGGTTTTTCAATAATTGCTGTATGGATTTCAAATAACTACGGAACTGTTGATATATTCTGGCTCGGATATTCCGTTCACACATCCGTTCCGGTTTTACTTTTCATTATGTGGATAGTATTCATCATTGTAGATAAGATTATGTGGGGAATTGGGAAAATCCTTAAACCTTTCAAAAAAAAGAAAATTGCCAAACCGGAAAAGAATACGGAAATTTCAGGTTGGAACAAAAATACTTAAATATTTGACTTATTAAAATTATTTTTGTATCATTGTTTCATCAAATTTAGGAAAGATGGCAGAGTGGTCGAATGCACACGCTTGGAAAGCGTGCATA
>CAZHAL010000057.1:0-6168 GCA_964530355.1 uncultured Bacteroidales bacterium
AGAAAGATTATTTACAATTCTAAATTTGTATATAAATAGGATTTATAGCTTATAAAAATTATTCAGGGAGTTCAGCTTTTTCCAATATTTCAATCAAGTTATCCATTGTTGTTTCATCAATTTCTTTTTGGCTTCCGATTTGGAATTTTTTATCTAGGGTATCTATATCATCTATTGTCGTATTGGATGGAAGTCTTAAAACATCGATACCTGCTTCGTCCCATTTATCGGATATATCAAAATAATTTATGACGGAGCTGTTTGCAAGGCAGGCATAAGCCTTAACCGGTAAATTTACTTTGTCCTTTATAAGATTTTTGATGGCTTCTCTTGCCTCTATTGCACGGGCAACAGGTGAGATTTTTTGTTTATCTTCGGAAAACCACACAGGCATAATGTTTCCGACGTCGTCTTCGGAGGCCATCCAGTTGCCGTTTGTTGTATCAAGTTGGATTATGGAAATACCGTCCTTTGAAACGCCAAGATAGTCTATACCTGTTTGACCGATACGGATTTCGCTTAGGAGTTTGAAACCTGCACCGACAAGGATACCCTCCATCATATTATTTTGTTCGGTGGAGATATTTTTGAAATTCATTTCGGTGTTGCTTTTTGCATTATCAAATTGCATAGGGGTTAAGATTTTTTGTTCCACAGAAGGTTTGTCTTCTTTAACCTCAGTATCATTATTTTTGTTTTTAAGGCGTTCCATAACTTCCTTTATTTTAGATTGGAGTTTTTCACGTTCCATTTCTTCATCAATAGAATTGTTTACGTCCTCTTTCGGTTCAGGTTGAGGAGCCGGTCTTTGTTGAGGAATTGTTTCGTTTATGATAGTTGTGTCCTGCACTCTTTCAGGGTTGTTATATATATTGTATCGAGTAATTCTTTCGTCTTGTTGAGGTTGGGCTGGGGTGATTTCCTCCTCCCTTGCCGGAGAGGATTGTTTTTCCGTTGAGGTTGCCTTTTTCGGTTCGGGTTGTTTTTCGGTATTTTTTTCATTATTTTGAAAGTATTTTGAAAAATCAAATTTCAAGCTTTCGCTTATTGCGAAATAGGAAATGGTGACAGTTCCGCATAATACTATTAAGAAAGAGATGTATTTAGGGGAATGTAAGATTTTACCGCTTAGCATATATTTTGCGAAGTAGATATAGTGTTTCGGATTGAAAATATCGAATTTCCAGAAGTTAAATGCAAACTTGTTTATTATTGCAAGTGCAATGCAAAATACGATCAGTCCGAGCATATAATTTATTGATTTTTCTTTGTTTATAGCCATTTTATATCCTTTTTTTATTAACTGTTGAGAATTAATTTAAACTAATTTTATGTTTTTGTCAATAAAAATGTGTATAGTATTAAAATTTTTTCCCTTTCAACAATTTTCAAAGATGTAAGTCTTTGGGCCATCCCCCTTACCCCCCCCCCTTGCGGGGGATGGCCATATAAGGGTTGAGGTAAATGATTGTTTTCCTTATTAAAAAGGAGGTGATATCAGAACAATCCCGCCAAAGAGTTAGCTATTGCTTCTTTGATAGGGGCAGATGCTTCGGTCGCGGTCAAGTTAACTTGGCTTGCCATAACCGTAAGTGTTGTGGTATATGCCTTTGTTGTGCTTACAGAATTGTTTTGGGATGCCGTGAAGGTATTGCCTTGTCTTGATAATTCTAAATTATCAGCTTTGTATGGTTTTACCTTTTCGGTTATCCTTATGTCTGTTTGGACTGCGTAATAATTATCTTTTGTATTTGCATCAAAATACATAGATGCTAGTCCGGCAAGAAGTCCTGCACCTATGGCTGTTACGTTATTGTTTCGTGATGCAACGGCGAATCCTATACCGGAACCGGTAAGAAGGCTGTCGGAGGTTGCCTGATCAGAATTGATGCTGTCTGATACCATCACGGCCTTTAATACATTTGTTTGAAGGATGAATGTTGCCTCATCTGGGTCGGATGTGATTAAGTATCCTTTAAGCATTAAAGATTTTTTTATGTTTTGAGCCAAATCATTAAATGCCTGGTTATCAGAAGTATTACGTGATTGAACATAGATATAAGTTTTTTCCGGGATTGTCGGATTAAGCCAGATTGTTGATGACATTTTTGTTTGGATTTCCAAATCGCTTTTTGACATTCTGGTGTAAATACCGCTACATCCGGAAAGTATAAGTGCAACGCTTAAACATTTTAAAAGATTTTTCATTTTCTGCCTCCGTTTATTCTTATATAATAAATATATATTTTTTCGCTTTATTTTGCAAGTATTTATGTCATAATAGTTATATGAAGAAAATATTTTTTGATACGGATAACAAGTTATTATTTCAAACTGTGAAGTCTATGTTTGAAGATATAGGCTTTTGTGAGATAGTTGATAAACCGGATGGTGATATACCTGTGTTAAAAGAGCAGGGGGACAGTTTTACCGTTGGCGGTTTTGTATTTCCGAAACCGTTTAGTGTTGAAGATTTTACAGGTAAGAATATTTTTGAAAATATCTTCTCCTTTGCGGGATTTAAGGTGAATCGTAATACACGAAAGATTACCTATGATAATAATTCGGCAATGCTTACACAGATAGAGCTTTCAATACTTGAAATATTATATAATTCGGATGTCGGGGTATCCCTTGATGATATATTAAAAGATGTTTTGCAATATTCCAGTGTGTCGCAATCAAAAACTTCGGCTACGCATATTTATAATTTGCGGAAAAAGTTAAATTCAATAAGCGGGCTTTCAAACGTAATTGTATTTGAAAACGATAAATACAGATTGAATGTAGCCTAATAACCTCTTATTATTTCATCCTTGATAAGTTCCGGAGGTAAAATTTCTTTGTAATCAGCTCTTTCTATATTATCAAGTGATATACGTTTGCCGTGATAATCGATGAAATAATTATATACGAGTTTTCCCCTTTCATAAGATGGGACCCAACCGGCTCTTTCCTTTGTTGAACGTTCAAATTGGTCATGTAGTTTGGAAAATGAAAACGGTTGCCAATACATATAGTCGGAATAGCTGTCATCCCATTGTTTATATTTGTCCTTGAATTGGGAGTTTGTTATGGCGTTTACCATAGCACTGTGTAAATTTGCCTTTACCGATTTAAGGAGTTTTAATAAGGTCATAGAATCTTCGGGACCTATTGTTGTTTCCCATTGGGATTTATAAAATTTATCTATTACAAAATCCATAGCGTCTTCAAGTTTAATGATATCGCGGATAGGGTTTGTTTTTGATGTAACTTTTATACGAGGCAAATATGCAATTTGTTCGTCATAGTAAAATTCATCGCAGATGTAGTTTGCATCCTCTATCATCTTTTGAATATCTTTTAATTTTATTTTTGTAAGATTTACGGTTTCTTCTATACCCAGTTGTATTTTTTCCATAATAACCTCCTTTTATTTTATAAAAGTTCAGTTTCCTTAATAAATTCTTGTCTTATATCATCAATGGCTTTTAGGTCATTTTTCCTTTTTACATACCAGAATTTCCAGCCATTGCATGATGGTAAATTTTGAAGTTTCGCACCGACCTGATGAATGGAGCCCTGTAAATTATCGTTTACCTTTACACTTCCGTCAGCAAGGATTTTTGCGGTGTATTTTTTGTTTGCGTCGACCAAGATATCGCCGGATTTAAGTTTTCCGCATTCGATAAGGTTTCCGAATGGGACGCGAACGAATTTTTTCTTTTCCGTTACCTCTATTTTATCAAGAGGGGTGATTGCATCAATTCGTCTTTGTGCACCCTCTACATAACGTTTGTCCTGTTCAATTCCTATGAAGTTTCGACCAAGTTTTTTTGCGACTGCGCCGGTGGTTCCGGTTCCAAAGAACGGGTCCAAAATCACATCGCCTTGTTTCGTAGATGAAAGTATCACACGATAAAGGAGGGATTCAGGTTTTTGTGTGGAATGAAGTTTTTCGCCGTGTTCGTCCTTTACCCTTTCCCCGCCTGTGCAGATAGGCAAATTCCAATCGCTTCGCATTTGCAAGTCGTCATTTAATGCCTTCATAGCTTCGTAATTGAAAGTATATTTTGATTTTCCGGATTTTGAACACCAGATAAGTGTTTCGTGTGCGTTGGTAAATCTTGTCCCCTTGAAATTAGGCATAGGATTATTTTTTATCCAGCAAATATCATTTAAAATCCAAAAGCCGAGGTTTTGAAGTATAGTTCCGACCCTGAAAATATTATGATAGGAACCTATTACCCACATAGTGCCGTTGTCCTTTAAAACACGACGGACTTCGCTTAACCATTTGAAACAAAAATCGTCGTAAGCACTCATACTTTCGAATTTATCCCAATAATCATCGACTGCGTCAACCGAGGTATTATCCGGACGCACCAAAGGATTATTAAGTTGTAAATTGTATGGCGGATCGGCAAATACCATATCGACCGATTTATCAGGTATTCTTTTAAGCTCTGATAAGCTGTCCCCACAAATAATTTTATTGATTAAGTTTAAACCCTTAGTCATTCCCTCGTCCTTTTTTCTCTTATTTTTGCATTATATCACAAAATTGAAGTTAAAAAAAGGGGTAAAATAGGAATTTTTGAAAATTTTTTACTTGATTTTTAAAAAACAGACTCTTTTCAAAGGGATAAGTGTTTATTCTTGATTTTAAAAATTTTTTACTTATATAATATTATATAGCGTTTAATTAAAGAAAAAGGAGTTTGCTATGATAAAAACGAAAACTATAAATGTTTCCGGTTATTCGGAAGGGTTAAAGGCATATACCAGAAAAGTTTTTAACTATATGATGTTAAGTCTTGGGATTACGGCATTGGTTTCATATTTAATGTTAAGAACCGGTTTAATCCGATATTTCTTTACCGTTAATGAAAAATCCGCTGGATTTTCAGGTTTGGGGATGCTTGTCGCATGGGCTCCTTTGTTCATAATTTTATTTATGAGCTTTTCAAAAAATCTTTCTGCAAGGGGGACTAAAATTGCATTATTTTCCGTTGCTGCATTAGAAGGAGCTTCGGTTTCACTGCTTATACTTTTTGCCGGAGTTCATAATGCTTTTCAGGCATTTTTAATCACAGGCGTAATATTCGGCTCTATGTCATTATACGGATATACCACAGGTAAAGATTTGCTTCAAATGGGAAATATTTTGATAATGGGACTTTGGGGATTAGTTATTGTTTCAATAGTAAGTATGTTTACGGGCGGTGTCGGAATATGGTTTTCATATTTAACCGTTATTATATTTACCGGACTTATCGCATACGAAGTGCAACAAATAAAGGAAATTTATACCTTAACAAACGGGAATGAGGAACAGGCTGATAAATTGGCTGCATTTTGTGCTTTGAACCTTTATTTGGATTTCCTTAATATCTTTATGGCTCTTTTACGTATATTAGGAAGCAGTAGAGATTAGTTATAAAAATACTTGCAAGAATAAAATCTTATGATAAGATTTTGTATGTATTAACAAACAAAGGAGTTAAAAAAATGGCTTATAAAATAGATAAAAATGTTTGTATTTCATGCGGTCAATGTGAAGCAATTTGCCCACAATCTGCTGTTGCATTTAAGGATGGCGGATACGAAATTGATCCTGCAAAATGCGTAAATTGCGGAACATGTGCCGAAAATTGTCCTGTATCTGCAATTTCAAAGGACGAAGAATAAGACTTCCTTTGTAAAATTTAATTCCCCCGTGGATTTCGGGGGAATTTTTTTGTTACCATCTAACAGTTCCATGATTGGTAGAAATATAACCATTTGGATTAGGATCAGATGCTGACCAATATTCTGTGGTAGAACCATCTGTATTAATATACATTCTTCTTTCATTTTGTACACCCTTGTTTGTTATCCAACATGGTAACCGTCTGCAATCATTTATTAATTTTAATCTATTTTTGTTTTTTTCATTTGCTATCCATATATTTCCAGTTCCGCAACCACCATAATAAGAGGTAGGATCTTCATAAAAGTTGGAAACATGACATAGGAATCCATCTCCTTTAAACCTTTCCATATCAACCCAAATGGATGTTTGACCGTCCATAGGTCCTGAAGAATCTTTGTAATCACTCATGTTTAATCTCACCTGAACAGTTCCGCATTTAGAAGAACCTTTGTTAGACCATTGGTAATCGGGGCAAGGGGTACAATCGGCGG
>CAZHAL010000058.1:0-6159 GCA_964530355.1 uncultured Bacteroidales bacterium
CTATGCCAATGTGTCGGCCGAGGAGGCCATCGTGGCCGATTTGCAGAGCCTGCTGCCCATAACCTTCATAAAAAATACAAAAAGTTAAAATTATATTTAATATTCCTTTTATTTTCATCATTATGCCTAATTTTGTTGATAGAATTATTTGTATATAAAGCAATTAAGTGATTTTTTAATAAATATAATTTTCTCCTTTTTTAAAAGTCTAAATCATATAATAAAAACGACCCTTAAATTTGATATACTCAGATGTAATATATTTTAAGTAGGAATAAATGTCAAATGCTAAATCTAATATATTGTTTATACTAATATTTTTAACAATAAATCGTATATAAATTCTTAAATCACCGATTCTTAAAATAGTGTTCAAAAAAACGGTCCTTATTTTTGACATATCCAAAACACATATAAACCTAAGAGAATATGAGGTAAAAATGAGTATAAAAGAATTAGAAAAATTATCAAAATTAAAAGAACAAGGTATTATTTCAAATGAAGAATTTGAAAGGGAAAAGAAGAAATTATTAAATGGAGATAATAAAAAACAATCAAATAAAAATATAGGGTTAATTATTGCTATTATTTTATTAGGTGTTTTAGTATTCTTATATTACGTTGTCAGACCAATATATTTACAAGCTACCTATAAGGTTAATACCAACAAAGTTGTTGAAGATGTAACAAGAATAGTTCAAGAAGTTCGTGGACTTTATGGTGGTAAAATTGATATTTACTCAAAAATTCCTGCTGGGTCAGAGAGTGATGACTTATTGCTTTCTATTGCATTTAGAAAGCCATCTGATAGGCATCCATTTGGTGGCGTTTATTATATATCACCTGCACAATATACAAATTATAACGGATATAAAGAATATTTTAATGTTAATATTACAGGTCTTGATAAATCAACCTGTTCTCATTTATGTAAAATATCATCAGTATGGAATGAAGATTTATATAAAAATTGTGATTTAAGATATGTCTGTAAATATAATACAAACAATACATTAACTCTTTCATTTGAATAGGAAGGTTGAAAATGAAGACAGCGAAAGTCTATGAAATAGAAAAGCTTTATAATTTAAAGAAAAAAGGAATTATAAGTAATTCTGAATTTGAAACTCAGAAAAAGGAATTATTAAACTTTAATGATTCTGAAAAATCAAATAATGTTTATATAAAATGGGCTGATGTCTTTGTAAGCTATTTTTTCACTTTGGTTTGTTTTATTCCTTATGGAACTGTAGCAGAAGAAATATCAAATGAAGCTGGTTTCTGTATAGTTTTAATAACTCTTTTTATATCAAATATAATCGCATCAATAATCGCAAATTCAAGGAGATAAAATGGATGTATTTATTTTTATATTACTTATTATAGCATTAGGTATTTTATTTTTACAAATCCCAGTTATGATTGCAAAAAATCGAGGTATAACAGGAAGTGAGCTCAGCACTATTTCAATATTAAGTTGGCTATCTATATTATTGGGTATTACTTGGTTTATAGCCCTTATTTTGGCTTTGGTTTATCAACCTAAAAATTGGGTAGGTAAAGATGAAGATATGTCAGAAACGGATTTAAACAAACTTGATAAATTATACGAATTAAAACGAAAGGGGGTTATTTCAGATACAGAATACGAATGTGAAAAATCAAATATTTTAAATAAAAATTAACTTAACTAAAACGAAAGGAAAATAAAATGAACTTTTTTGATTATTTTAAAGAAACTATGACAACAAATTACTTTAATTATAAAGGAAGAGCAAGCCGTAAAGAAGAATGGAGTTTTCTTATATTTTATATGTTACTTATATTGAATTGTTTATTAGCGGCACTTGGTACTCAACATTTAGGTTTAAATCGTGCAACAAATCTTCAATCATTTATGATTGTATATGAATCATTACTCGGTTTTCTTTCATTAATTACTATAATTCCTACGATTTGTTTATGGATAAGACGTTGTCATGATATGAATATGTCAGGTTGGATGTTGTTAATATTTGGTATTCCTGCATTCATTGGCTTATTTATGCCAGGTGATACAAACGCAAATAAATATGGACAACCTATTGAATAAATTAAAATAAATATCACATTTTCAATATGAATCTGTGGTATTTTTATATAAATAAGGAGTAAATAAAATGAAAAAATTACTGCTCACCTCTTTAACCCTTGTATCTATATCACCCGTATTCGCAGGTAATATGAATAGTTGTAATTCTATCAGCAATAGCGATAACCGTAATTACTGTTATGCTATAGCAAGCGGAGAAAGTTATCATTGTAATGCTATAAAAAACGATGATAAGAAAAATTACTGCTTGGCTGTATCTATGAATCAAAGCTATCGCTGTAATTCGATACACGATAGTGATATGAGAGCAGAGTGTAAGGCTGAATTTTAAAACAAATAATATATAAATGCAAAAACTGATATATACACTATTATCTATTATATTATCAACAAATGTATTTGCTGGTAATTATGATAAACCAGTTAGTTATAATTCTTATGTCAATGATAAACGAGAAAAAAGATTTAAAGAAGAATATGAGAATTATCTTACACCTGATGAATTAAATGCTATTGCTAAAAGAAATAATCAAATTGATTGGGATGGTATCGCTGCTTTTCATTCTAAGTTTATCAGAGAAAATTCTCCTGGAACTCCTGAACTTAATTTTGGTGCAGCTCAACAATTTGCCAAAGATTGTATTGATAACAATAATAATCCAGAGAGTCCGTATTTCTTTTTCTTTTGTGATTGTATTGAAGAAAAAGCTATTGAACATATAAAATTAGTAGACATACTTATTATCCAAGAATTACATGATGCTTGTTCCGAAAGTGAAGATTGTCAGCATAGAATTAAGTATTATAATGATGATATTTATTACAGATTAAATAAAGAAAGATTATTATCTCCTGTTGTTAAGTTTGAAGAGACTGCTGTTGCTTATTGTGTTGATTGGGAAAAAGTTCGTAAGGTAGAAGTAAAATCAGATTCCTATGGTGATGATTTTAAAGGAAGACTTAGAATGATTAAGAATGGTCAAAATGTATTTGATTATCATAGAGACTTTAATAAATGGACTTTTAAAATGAAAACTAAAAAGTAAATTTACATTTCTTCTATCCTATTTTAATTTTAGGAAGGATTTTTTTTATGATAAATAGATATGTAGAATTAGGATAATATAAGGAGAATTATAAATGAACACATACACAAAATCAAAAGAATTTATAAATGAATTGATATCTTTTCAACAAAAATGGTTTCCTGAACATTCATTATTAGGTACAGAAGTTATAAATGCTATTTGTAAGACTATACAATTTTATAATGCTACAATAACAGCCTCTAAAGAAGAGGAATAGTATTATTAACTTCCTTTATATAAACTTTACTTTGAGATAATAAATTTTTATTATTACATAATGCAATATGTACTAAATTTCTTATTAATTCATCAACACTTTCTTTATTAAATGTCCTACTTAAAATAAAAAATACTGGAAACTCCCCTTGAAAATTGTCAGGTCTTTGTGGATATTCAATAATATAATTTTTATTATTTTCATTATCTTCTTGCAATTTAAGTCTTAAACTTTCTAAAAAGATAGGGTTTGATGTAATTATACTAACCATAAATATTTTTTCCATTTCTATTACTCCTTTCTTATAATTAATACTATATAAAGAAATAATATCACGATTCGGGATATTTGTAAAGATTTTTGTTGGTTTGTGGTGTTGTGTATATAATTACCAAATAATTCCTTGACTTTTATTATATTAGGAATAAAATCTTTTATGTCTTTAATCGGACTAAAACTATAACAAATTAAATAAGGAAATAATTATGAAAAAACTATTTTTATCATTAGTATTACTTGTAACTATAACAGCATGTGCGTCAACTGTTCATGCTCCAAAAGCATTTATAGAGATAGATTCTAGCAAAGTTAATTTTAATGAATTGGAAAAGAAAACAAAAATCAGAGATTGTAATTGGGGTTTCTTACATGTTCAAGATAGCCATGATATAAAAACTTTGATGCATAAAAACAATGTTTCTAAAATAAGCTGGATTGATTATGAATTTGGAAATGTTTTATTATTTGCAAAACATTGTGTGATAATATATGCTGACTAATTAAATACATTAAATTTTAAAATCCCTCTTATGAGGGATTTTTTTATTCCTTGTAAAAAATTTATAAATTATGTAAAATTCCTATTATTAAAAATAAATTACAGGAAAAATTATGGCAAAAGAAAGAATACTTATTACATCAGCACTTCCATACGTTAATGGTATCCCTCATTTGGGTCATTTGGCAGGTTGTCTTCTTCCAAGTGATGTGTATGCAAGGTTTAACAGACTTATCGGGAACGAAGTCCTTTATATCGGTGGAACCGATGAGCACGGGACTCCCTCTGAAATAGGGGCGAAAAAAGAAGGTATGGATGTTTATGACTACACAACTAAGTATCATAATCTTCATAAGGATATTTATGAAAAATTCAATCTTTCGTTTGATTATTTCGGACGGACTTCGTCAAAGGAAAACATAGAGCTTACTCAACAAATTGCACGGGAGCTTTTCAAAAACGGTTATATTGAGGAGCGTGAAAGCGAGCAAATGTTTTCCATCACCGACAATATGTTTTTGCCAGACAGGTATGTGATTGGGACTTGTCCTTATTGCGGGGCGGATAATGCCAGGGGTGACCAATGTGAAAAATGCACAAAGGTTTTGGATGCAAAGGATTTGATAAATCCACGGTCTGCGATAAGTGGGGCAACAGATTTGGAGTTCAGGAAAACTAAACACCTTTATATAACTCTTTCAAAATTAAGTGATAAAGTTCGTGAGTGGGTAAATTCCCGTAATTGGAACAAACTTACCATTGGAATCGCGAATAAATGGCTTGATGAAGGGTTAGAGGACAGAAGTATTACTCGTGATTTAAAATGGGGTGTGCCGGTTCCTGCCGATGTATTTCCTGATATGGAAGGTAAAGTTTTTTATGTGTGGTTTGATGCGCCTATCGGTTATATTTCCATTACAAAGGAACTTCTTGGTGATGAATATAAAAAATGGTGGCGTTTGGATGGTGGTGCGGATAATGTCCGCTATGTTGAATTTATGGGAAAGGACAATGTGCCATTTCACTCCATCACATTCCCTGCAACACTTATAGGTGCAGATGAAAATTACAAAAAGGTTGATGTGTTAAAGGGGCTTAGCTATTTAAACTTTAACGGCGGAAAGTTTTCAAAGTCTGCGAATCGCGGGATTTTTGCGGATCAGGCGATTCTTGAGTTTGAGGCTGATTACTGGCGTTATTGGCTTATGAAAAATGCGCCGGAAACTGATGATACAGATTTTACATTTGAGAGATTTGCGGAGGAAATTAACAAGGATTTAAACGATGTGCTTGGCAATTTCATACTTAGGGTTTTGAAATTTTACAATTCAAAGTTCGGGTTGGAAGTTGTGCATAATGCACGAAACAGTGAGAAAGAGCAAGAAGTTATTAAAACTTTGTCGGAAAAGGTTGCGAACTATACCTCCTATTTACAAAATATGGAATACAGGAAGGCGGTGGCGGAGCTTCGTTCAATTTGGGTGCTTGGGAATGAATATATTGATGAAATTGCACCTTGGTCAGTGTATAAGATAGAGCCGGAAGTTGCGGGGGAAATTCTTGTATTTGCAATGAACCTTATCCGTATATTTATGATACTTGCACGCCCTATTATTCCAAACACAGTTGAGAGGATTTTGGGAAATCTTGGCTCTGACGGTGATTGGATTTTTGATGTGGAAAAGGAAATTTCTTCCATTACAAAGGGACATAAGTTTTCAATTCCCGAATCGGTATTTACAAAGATTTCGGCTGATAAAGTTGCAGAGCTTAATGAAAAATACAATAAGTAATTTACTTTATAATTTCTAAAATGATTGTATCAAGGAGTAGTTGACCTGCCCTTGATACTTTTATTTTATTATCATCAAAGGTAAGCATATTTTGTTTTTGAAAATCCTCTATGACATCTTTATTCACGAAATGCCAAAACGAATCACCTATCACACTTTCAAAGGTTTTAAAATCAAGTCCCTTTGTTTGG
>CAZHAL010000059.1:0-6153 GCA_964530355.1 uncultured Bacteroidales bacterium
TATCATTTATAATCCATTCCCTTTTTGCCCCAAGTCTGTTTACAAAAATTTCAACTGCCACAGGTCCGGTTGACGCATTCATTGCATCAAAACGGAAAGTATTACCGGCTTCAAACCACCCCCTTATAGCATCAAAATCAAACATAGATTCCATAAGGTCAGCATAATCCTTTATCGGGTCAAGATACTCTACCTCCGATAAATTCAAAGCTTCCTCATCACTTATATCAAGAGTTTTATAAAAGGCAATTTTCTTTGTATCTTCATAAATCGCATTTGTAATAGATTCAGGAGCCTGCCCTCCATTTGCCATTTCAACTTTTACACCAAAATCCCCGTTTATTCCGGCCGGATTATGTGATGCGGAAAGTATAAATCCACCATCTGCATTATATTTTCTTATAATATTTGAAATAGCAGGTGTCGGTGCCACCAATTCACGACCGACAACCAAAACTTTTTTAACACCGTTTGCAATCAACATTTTTATAATTTTTGGTAAAAATTCCAATCCCGGGTATCTTCCATCTCCGCCAATAACCCAAGTTTCAATTTTATCCCCGCTTGCAATCCTTACATTCAAAGAAGATTGTATAAAGTTTTCCAAAAAATTAGGTTCCATAAAAACTTTTGTTTGCTTTCTTAATCCACCGGTTCCGGGTTTTTGATTATCAAACGGTTTAGTCGAAATTTCTTTTATATTCATAGCAATACTCCCTTTTTAAATTAAAAACATAAAAAAAAGCATAACACAAACAAAAATACATATCAAGAAAGTTTTTATTTCAAAATATTACACCAATCACCGTCTGATTTAATCTTTCGACAAAGAGATTCGACTTTTTTTTCATCCCCCAAAAGATAAAGTCGCCAATAATATCCCTTGCCTTCAACAACTTCATAACGGATAAAAGGTTCCAAATCGTAAGCCTGTGGATATTTCTTAACAATCGCATCAAATCCTCTGTCCGCAGTCTCCTTTGTATTATAGGAAGCAACATGCACAACAGCCTTGTCCTCATAACCACTATCAACATCATTATCACTACTGTATATCTCAATTTCATTTACATCGGAAGAACGCCTTCTGACAGGTTTCACCGCCGGTTTCGACAAAGTCTTATCCGCATTCTTTTTCACCGTCGGCTTTGCAATGGGAACAGGTCTTCGTAATTTTTCCACCTTCGCCTTTGCTTTTGCCTCCTCCTTCTTATCCGCGAACAAAGGTTTTACAATCACATCCTCTTTACGCTCATCAATAACATTTGAAACAACAGGCTTACTTGCCCCTTCATTCTTATTTCTCAAAATCAAATTCCCTTTCCCGTCATCGGTATAGGAAGACGGCTTCATAACCCCGCCTTGCTCACGCACCATTTGCATAAGTTCATCATACCCCTCCGGCTTATCCAACTTCGGACCGCTTGCCGAAAAATCATCATTAAAATTTTGATTAGACGAGCCTACATTACTCTTAGGCCTTTTTAAAAAGAAACTTTCGTTTCCGTCATCAACCATAATACCTTCACTATCAACAACAACCGGCTCATCATAGTTAATATTATTATCCGAAATCGCAACTTCTTCCTTTTCAATACTGTTAACGGTAACGACATCTGAGGGGGAGCTTTCCACCTCATCAACCTTTGCCGGCATCAAACTGTGCCTGCTTGAAAAATCAGCTCGAACATTATTACTTACAAATATACAGGAAGCAAAAATAAATAAAAAAGCATTTAAAAATTTTATCATTTTCCCTCCCTTTATAATAAAAAGTTGTTTTAACATCAATTTTATGATAATATATAAAAGTTACAGGGGCAAGAGAAAAATGAGTAAAAACATAAAACTTTATATTGAAAAAAAATCACAATCAAACAATTCTGAAATCAAAGATTTTAAGGAAAATTTTACCGATTTCAAACAAACATACGGATTCACAAAAATAAATCCGACACATATATTCGGCATATCATTTATATTAAATGTTATATGGATAATTCTTTGCGCATATTATTTTGAAAAAAGCCAAATTGAATTTGAAACCCTTACCCCATCCGCATTGGGAAGCATAATAACCGGCACAATAATCCCAATCTGTCTTATCTGGATAATAGCATTTTATGTAAACAGAGTTTTAAACTATAATTACGAAGAAAAACTTATCTATCCGTTTATCCAATCAATTTTGGATCCATACGGCGATACTTCGGTCATCACAAAACAAATCAAGGATAAAATAAAAACTGAAACTGAAAATCTTAAATCAACACTTGATAATTTTAAGGAATTCAGCGACAAAGTCGAAAATATATATTCGAAAATTTCCGAAAACATAAAACTTAATACAACATATATGGAAAATCACGAAACTATCCTTAATTCCATTACAACAAAACTTAATAAATCCATAAACGATATTGAAACATTAAACAATACAACTAATGTGATTGAGGAAAAAACCAACAACATCACAAATACATTGATAGAAAGAACAAAAACTCTTGAAAACGGTATCGAACAATTAAATCAAAGCAAAAACGATATTGAATCTTCGGTCAATACGGCCCTTTCAAAAACAAACGAAATTTCAAATACCTTTACAACCATAGGAAACCAGATTGTAAGTTCAACCGAAATTGCAAATACTTACTCCAACCAAATATTGGATAAAATCAATGAAAAAACAAAACTGTTTGTAACAAAAAGTAATATTTCTGCCGAACGTATTGCCGATGCTTCAAATGAGCTTACATCATCAATCAACACAATAAATATTATTTCAAACGAAAATAAAAAGCTCGCACGAAATGCACTTGAACAACTATCCCTCCACTCACAACTTATCGCAACAAAACTTACCGACCAAACCAAAAAGTTCGAGGATAAGTCATCAACCATACTTTCAACCGTTGAAAATGTGGAAAAGAAATTTAATAATATCACAAGCACTATGAGCGCCATTTCCGAAAACATAATTTCCAATTTCAAGGAAATAGGTTCCGAAATCAACCAACAAAAGGATAAACTTTTCGAAACATCGTCACAGGTCGCACAAAACATATCGGAATTAAAGGACGGCTTTATAAAATCTATCCAAGATGTTAAGGATACAAGCAGTGATGCTACAACATCAATCAAAAATTCCTCCACCGAAATTATAAATACATCGGATAACATAAAATCCGCAACCGACGAAATAAATAATTTAATGGGTAAATCAAAAACAAACCTCGCATCCCAGGCAGAGGCAAGTTTGAAATTCGCAAATGAAATAAAAAATACCCTTAAAAATCAAATCAATGATTTGGAGGTTATAATAAACACAGTTTCCACCCAAACAAAACTTGGCGAAATTTCAATCGAAAAACAGGGTGAAAAGTTAACTTCCATTACCGAAGATTTATTCCTTAAAATCGATACCATGAACGGCAAAATCGCCTCCACTATAAACAATATTTTAAACCTTTCCGCACAAATTGATGAAAAGTTCAAAGCAATGAACAACAACATCTTGCAAAATTCCTCAACCGCATCAAAAATAATATCGGAAAATATAAATCAATCACTTCAAAAATCAACCGATTTCAAAAATATTTCCGCACAGTTCGGCAATCAATCAAAACAAACAAGCGAACAAATTTCCAACCTTATTTTCGAATTGAAACAACAAACAATAAACCTTGATGCAACAACAAACCAAACTCGCGATTTACTAAGCAATATTTCCGCGGATATAATTAAGATGACCAAAAGTATTCCTGAAATAAATCAGACTATGGAAAATCTTGAAACTACAGTTGCAAAAAATGTAAACAACATCAACAATTCTATTGAAAGCACAAACGAAAAATCCGCATCCCTTATTGAAAACTTAAATATTATAGGTTCCAAGTTTTCAAAATTTGCAACAGAAAAAACATCCGAAATAGAATACATTTCCGCCAATTCAACCCAGGCAATCACCAAACTTGCCGGATACACAAATCAATTAACAAAGGAGCTGGAAGAAAACCTTAAAAAGCTAAACTCAACCGAAATCAAAACAAATACGAAAAACACATCTTCCACAACCGAATTTTTAAATGATGCCGGTTACATAATTGAAAAATTAAACTCTATTTCCATCGACCTTACAAACCTTATGTCACCGGAAGTCACAAGCGAACTTTGGAACAAATACAATGCCGGATACAAAGGTGTATTTTCAAAATACCTTAACCATATATTAAGCAAACGACAAATTTCAAGCCTTCAAGAACTGATGTCGGAAAATACGGAATTTAAAAACTATGTCGATAATTATGTGCATGAATTTGATAACCTTATCTTAAAGGCATCAACAACCGACAAACGCGAAATCCTTCTATCAACAATAACCTCAACCGATATAGGAAAAGCATATATGATTTTAAAGGAATTAAAGTCGTAAAACTTACTCCAAATCCATATCGGCAATATCCAACTGGAACTTTGCTTCCTCGGTCATTTTGGATAAATCCCACGCAGGATACCAAACAAGTTTTACATGCACGACACCGACCCCGTCAACCGACGCCACACTTTGCGCCACCCAATGGGGCATTTCCTCTGCCATAGGACAAGTAGGCGAGGTAAGAGTCATTTCAACATACACATCACCGTTTTCCGCTATCTCCGTTTTATATATAAGCCCAAGATTATACACATCAACATTTATTTCCGGATCAAAAACAAGCTTCAATGCATCAATAACTTCCTCAATCCCCGCAACTTTCGCACCATCGGGAAGCGGAGTTCCTTCAAACACTTCTATATCGTGAAGCTCCTTCACCTCTCCGTCAAAAGTCAACTTTGAATCTGCATCATCAACCATTTAAACACCCTTTATAATACTTATTGCCTTTTTAAGTTGCAAAACAAAAGTATCTATATCATTTTTATCATTGTAAATCCCAAGAGAGGCACGAACACTGCTTTCCACACCCCATTTTAAATGCAAAGGTTCCGCACAATGCTTACCAACCCTTACACAAATATTTTTCATTGCAAGATACGAACCTATATCATACGAGCTGACACCATCCGCAACAAAAGTAATAACCCCGTTTGAATGAACACTGCTTAAAAGCCTGATACCTTCAATTTCGGATAGTCGGTCTATTGTATACCGAGTAAGCTCCTTTGACTCAGCCTCAATTTTTTCCATCCCGAATTCATTTAAAAAATCAATCGCAAAACCAAGACCTACCGCTTCGACGATAGGAGGCGTCCCTGCTTCAAATTTTTCGGGAATATCCTTATATGTAGCCTTATCATAACTTACCCTGTCAACCATATCCCCACCGAATTGATACGGAGGCAACTCTCTCAATAACTCAGCTTTTCCATACAACACACCTATACCAGTAGGTCCGTAAATCTTATGCCCTGAAAACACCATAAAATCCACATCAAGCTTCGCCACATCAACTTTATAATGACAAACAAGCTGTGCCGCATCAATCAAAACTTTCGCCCCGCTTTTATGTGCAATCGAAACAACTCTCTCAATATCATTACGAAGACCTACAACATTCGATTGACCGGAAAGACAAACCAACTTCACCCTTTCGGACATATTCGCTTCAAGCCAACCGTAATCAAGCGTGCCATCGTCAAACACAGGTATAAACTGTAACACAGCACCGCTTTCCCTTGCGGCATTTTGCCATGGGACAAGATTAGAATGATGCTCCACCTCCGACACAATTATGACATCACCGGGCTTTAAAATCTTTGAATACGAAGTCGCAAGCAAATTCACCCCTTCGGTAGTCCCCTTTGTAAAAATTATCTCGGACGAAAACTTAGCCCCGATAAATTTACGAACTTTCTCCCTCGCCTCATCATACATAGACGACGACACATCGGAAAGTTTGTAAATCCCCCTGTGAATATTCGCATAATTATTTTTATAAAAAGCATCCATCCCGTTAATAACGGAAAAACTTTTTTGTGCCGATGCCGCACTGTCAAGATAAACAAGCCCGACATCATTTTCAAATATAGGAAAAAGTTTCTTAATATCACCCATCAAAATATACCTATTGCATTTTTTTTAATTTATATTATATAATATAATATGATTTTAACAATTAAACAAGTAGAAAAAATATGGCTTTTACAGCAATC
>CAZHAL010000060.1:0-5994 GCA_964530355.1 uncultured Bacteroidales bacterium
GTTCTTCATTATGTGGCACCGCAAGTTTGGGCGTGGAAGGAAAAACGTGCCAGAAAAGTTGCGAAACTTTATGATTACCTTCTTTGCTTTTTTGATTTTGAAATCCCCTACTTTACCAAATACGGGCTCAGGACTTTTGCGGTGGGACATACGGCGATTAAAAATGTTGCAGGGAATAAATCTCGGTTTTTGAAAAAATATAAACTGAAATCGACCGATAATATAATCACTATGCTTCCCGGCTCACGGGTGCAAATTGCAAAACGTTTGTTGCCTATATATAAAAAAGTGGCGGAAAGGCTTTCTTTGAAACTTAAAAATTTAAAGGTTGTAATGCCGGCGACTTCTACATCCTATGACTTTTTGGTGGAGGAGGTAAAAAGCTGGAAAATCAAACCGTTGCTTATAAAAACGAAATCCGACCGGTATGATGCTTTTGCGGCAAGCAAGGCTGTGCTTTCCATATCAGGGACTGCGGTATTGGAGGTGGCGATAACAGGGACGCCCGTTATTGTAGCGTATAAACTTTCGAATATGTCGTATATGATTGCGAAACATCTTGTAAAAATAAAGAACGTATCGCTTCCCAACATAATTATGGGGCGGGAAATTGTTCCGGAATTTATTCAAAAAGAGTGTAATGCAGAAAATCTTGCGAATGAAATTGTAAAGTCCGTTAACAACAAAAAGTATAGGGAAAGGGCGATAAGCGGACTTGAAAATATGAAGAAACGGATTATGCAAAAGAAGGCTCCGTCCGATATGGGAGCGGAGGTAGTTTCGGATATTTTGAATGATTATTTATAATTTTTTATAAAATACTTGATTTTTCAAATAAAAGGGGTATTATAGCTCTATCTTTTAATCGCGGGATAGAGCAGTCCGGTAGCTCGCAAGGCTCATAACCTTGAGGTCAGTGGTTCAAATCCACTTCCCGCAACCAAAAAAATTCTCGTTTACTTCTGATTTGTAATCTCATAACTCAATCTAAATTCCTCGCTAACCCCGCTCGTCATTAAGATTTCCTTTTATTCGGTTTCAAATCCACTTCCCGCAACCAAAAAAATTCTCGTTTATTTCTGATTTGTAATCTCATAACTCAATCTAAATTTCGGTTCCCGCAACCAAAAAATTACTTCTTTTTCTTTTCGGGGAGTTCGGGATACATTGCGATGAAAAGTTCTTTTAAAAACTCCTTATCATCTATATTATCAACCAAAATCATATCTTTTGCGCCGTCATACGGAGGTTCCATACTTGCATAGGGAAGGAGTTTTTTTGCCGAATCGACCGGCTTTACAAGGAATCGATTGTCGCAAACATAGGCGGTGATTTTACCTCTGAAATAAATAATATATTCGCCCATCATTTTTATATGGGTTATGTTATCCAATTCCGACAGTTGTTCCAATATGAAATTAAGATATTCTTTATCTGTTGCCATAAATTATTCCTTTATATCAATAAGCGAGGTTGCCTTTATTTTTTCAAAATATTTATTTGCATAGGCGTCAAGTTTATTTTGATAAATCATAAATTTGATTTTTTCCTTTTCATCGGTTGAAACAGTTGGAACGTAAGCCTTTTTATCACAAATAAAAAATACTGTTTTTTCTCCGTTTAATTCTATCGGATTTAGTGCGGTTGAAACAGGTGCTGTCTTTGTTATATCATACAAAGATTTTTGCATTTGCGAATTGATTATGTTCATTTTAAAACCGCTTCCGCTGTTTCCGTAAGTGGTGGCAAGCTTTTCAAATTCGGCACAATCGGTTACATCCTTGACCTTTGCGAAATCGTCTTCGTTTTTCAACATAAACGGGATAAGGGTAAATTCATACATATTGTCAGAAACAGCGTTTTCAATGTAGTTGGTAACCTCGCTGTCCTGCACCTTTATATATCCGCGTAAAACCTGCATTACGAATTTTGACCAGATTACATCACCGCGAATTTGTTCGTTTAAGATATCTTGCGACACACCGGCCTCCTTTAAAATATTATCATATCCGTCAGCACCGAGATTTAGCAGTTGCACCATTCGGGATTTTGCAGATTCTATTTCATCCTTTGTTGCTGTGATGCCATACTTTCGAGCTTCGGCAATTTTAAGTTTGTCCTCAATCATTTCGTTTAGGACATTTTTTTCGATTTGTGCTTCCGGCATATTAATTTTGCTGTGTTTAAGAAGAGCGGTTGCAAGTTTTTTCCTCTGGTCCACATCATAGGAAGTTATGATTTCGTCCCCGACTATGGCACGAATATTCACACTGTTTGCAAATGATATATTCGCTGTAAAAAAAGCTAACACATAAAATATTTTTTTTAACATAACCCCTCCTAATTATTTGGAATTGAAGCAGAATTTGAACCTGCGTCAGTATCACTATTTGTATTTGAACCGGAACTTGAACCCAAACCGAAACTTGATGATACAGTTCCCAATGTTTTAAAGCTAAGACTGAAATATACAGCCTTGTCCCCGATATAATCTCTGTCACGGGTAAATTCATTTATAACATTTAATGAGAACTTAAAGCAATCATTTTCATACACGACTCCGCCTATTATGTTTATATCCCTATTTTGATACAAATCGTATCTGTTTCCGGCAAAAATCCTCCAATTTCGGGTAAGCTGAGATGAAATATATGCGTTGATTTCATCCTTTCGGACAGGCAAATCATCCTCTATAAACATATTCCTTAAATATACATAATTTACTGTTAAATTAAGAGCGCGAGGTCCGATATAGAAGTTCACATCGTTACGGTAAATTCTGAAATTTTCATTATCCATACGGGTTTTATATTTAAGGCGGAAAAAGTTTGACGGGGAATAGGTAACTGAGGCTACTATATCAGAAGCGCCCTTTGTATTTGCAAGTCCGCTGTTTTCAAGGTATATATTGTCAGGGACATCAATATTATAGTTTTGGCCTATGAAAAAAGATAACTTTTGATTATTATCATAATGTTGGATGAAATTTAATCCGTAATTGACTCGGGTGCCGGATTCAAATACATCATAGCCGGAGAATCTGTCAGAGGAGAAAAGATTTTCCACCTCTAACTCCATATACTTACTGTCCATATTAGGGATTTCCGAATCTCCCTCTTGCTTATTGGAAGTAATTATTTGAACAACAGGTTGTAAAATTTCCGTGCGATTATTATATGATCGATATAACGGATATTTCCACATTAAATCGGCACTTAGCTCACCCCTATACTTTGTTCCGGAATAATATCCGGTTTCACCTGCATCATTTGTATTTCGTATATCATCAAGTATATACAAGTCACCACGGGCACCCAAAGTTAAATCAAACAAATGACCGCCACTTGTTTTGAAAGGTTGGCTGTATTTTAAAATTGATGACGTGCGGAAATTTGTTTCATCTATTGCACCTGTATTTTTATAATCCTTTATTATATGTGCGGTATTTAAGTTTAAATCCCAATAGCCCCCTATGCTGTTAGGTTCTGATACACGACGATAATCAACGATAGGCAAAACTTTCGGTGTATAACTGTCGGTTAAATTTCTTAAATCTTGATAAAAATAAGTGTTTGCGGTTAAATAACTTCTGTTATATGCACCCTCTATTCCTATTTGAGAGGAAAGCCACGGATCATCCGAATCGAAATCATAAAGGCGGAGGTATGTATCATCTGAGGTGCGTTCTATATTTGCGATACCGCGCCAAACATCATTTATTTCAAAATAATTCTTGGTCTTAAAGAACCAACGTTTTTCGCCCTCATCTTTAGTAGTTTTGAAACTTGCATTAGTAGTGCTTTGAAAATAATCTTGATTAGTTCTGTATTCGGTAATTAAAACCGTTCCCTTTTTAGATGTGAACATAGGGGTAAGGGTCATATCATTATACGGGTTGATTTTAAAAAATACCGGGACCTGAGCAATATAACCTAAATTAGAAGATGTTCCGAATGACGGAAATAAAAATCCCGTTTTATTTTTTATTTGCGGAGTATAACTTACAAGATACGGTAAATAAAACACCGGCACATCAAACATATATAAAAAAGCATTACTGTAAACAAGTGAACCGTCAGTTGTATCATGTTTGATTTTGTTTGCGCCGATTTTCCATGTCGGGGTATCACCGCAACCGCTTAATCCCTCTTTACAAGCGGTATATTCAACATTATGAAGGATGATTTTATCCTTACTTATCATTTCAGCACTTTTTGCAGAGGCATAAGAATTTTCACCGAATGCGATATCGGTTTTTCCTATTGTCGCATTATCGTTTTCGGTATTTATTACCATATTTTCAGAAGTCATGGTGCCATCAGGATTTTTTATATCGATACTTCCCTTTGCACTGATTTCATTTGTATTTGTATCAAATTCCAATGTTTTGGTTTTAAGGTTGTTTTTGTTGTAATTTACATCTGTGTATCCTATGGATGTAAAAACTCCTGTATTTTTATCATATACTATTTCATCGGTTTCGAAAAATGTGTCCTGTTTCAATGTATCGGCAAATACATTTCGGCATAAGGCAAAAGTTAAAAAAACTGATAATATTAAGCGTTTCATTTTATTAAACTTTCTTTGCCTTCTTTTTAAATTTGAATTTTTTTAATTTTATTGTTTTTTCGGTGTAAAGTAAACGGAATAAAATATATATTATTGCAAATGTTAATAAATATATCAGAGGATAAAGATTCATCTTTACACGTAAGAAATTGAAAAGCGATATATAGCCCATTTCTATTGCGACCATACCTATTACCGCAAATATCATATTTTTATTTTCGCTTCGTTTATTAAGCGGAGCCTTTAATACCGCGATAAGTGCGATTAGGGTAAACATTAAACAATAAAGTGGCATTATCAAACGTTTGTGTAATTCGACCAGATATTTAGGATAAGTTTTTGCATCTGCGTAGCCGAGCTCTCTTGCAAAAACTATTTCAAAATTGCCAAGCTCACTCGGGGATAAATTTCTTTGCGATGTTGTCGCGATAACGCCAAGGTCGGCTGTATAACGTTCAAAGTTACCAACGGTATATTTGCCCTTCATCTTTTCTTGGACACTTCCGTTTTCAAGGGTTAGGGTAATGTTATTTTTTGTTGCATTGACTATACCCTGCTCTGCCAAAATAGTGCGAATGCTGTTTGCTGATCGTTGATCGTTAATAAATATATCGGTAAGGATATTATTGTTTGCATTTTTAACATAGATTGTAAGTCCGGAGGTCAACTGATTAAACTCCCCTTCCTTTATCAAAAGTGCGGAAAGGTCGTTTCTTGCCTCATACGCAAAGGTTCTGTATTTTCTTGCATATATAGGACCGATACGAAGTGTTATTAAATACAAAAGAATTGTCATGGCTATGGCAATATAAATAGCCGGCTTTGCAAGTTGCTTTATATTCATACCCACCGCTTCCATAATAATAAGTTCCTTATCCGAAATAAGTCTGTTATACACAAACAAAACGACTGCAAAAAGGGCAATAGGTCCGATGATTGAAATTAAATCCGGTAAAAGCATTGATGTCATTTTTATAAATGTGAATACCGATAAATTGTTATTTACCAAATATGAAAGCAATCTTATTATTTGCGAAAACCAAGCAATTCCAAGCAGTATTGATGATACTATCAAAAGACCAAATAAGATTTGTTTGGAAATATATTTTTCTATTATTGATATGTTATATAATTTTCTTTTCTTCATAGTTTTATGATTTTACTATTGTTTTTTTTATTTTTAAAGTGTTTTTTTATGAATCTTTTGTATGCTTTTTTTTAATTATTTTTTACGAATAATTTTTAATATGTAATTTAAAAAAAATAAAATTTATTAAAATTTTACTTGATATATAAAAAAATAAATAGTAAAACAAAAATTGGAGAAGGATGAAAGGGTTGAAAAGGAATGCAAAAGAGATATTACTTATTTCCGATATTACTTATTGGTGTGATAGGTGTATCTGCCCTTTATTCAAGGAGGTC
>CAZHAL010000061.1:0-5927 GCA_964530355.1 uncultured Bacteroidales bacterium
GAACTTGTTTTGATGCTTCTATGGGTGAAAGTTTGAAGGTCGCGATTATTGCAACCGGAATTGATGGTGCAAAATCTTCACAACAATATGTGCCTTCTAAGACCAGTTCATTTACAACATCTTCGGAAACCTATCAACCGAAAACATATTCATTTGATAAGGCAGAAGAGGCGGAGGTAAAACAAGAGGTTGCTCCTCAACCGGAGCCGGTTGAAAACGAATCGGTTGTAAGTCCGGATAAACTTGACAGTTTCTTTGAAACCGGTGATGAAAAGGATATACAGAATTTTATTGATGAGGAGGCGGAAAAACTTCATATTGCGCATAATGTGTCAAATGAGCTTTTCGCAAAATCAAATGATAAAGTTCTATCTTCTGATGATGGTGATGATAATCCGGAACCACCAAAGGGAAAAAAGAAAAATCCTTTGTCCTCTTTCTTTGATATGATTGGGGAAAAGGGTGGTGATGATACATTCTTTGATGATGTAGAACAAAGCAAAGATGATGACATACTTTTTAAAAAGGATGAAGTGATTACCGATAAAAAGGAAGATGATAATGTTGTTTTCTTGGCCGGAAATCTTGATGCCGATAATCAGGAAGATAAACAAACAGATCTTATGGAAATGATTAAGAAAATGGAGGAAACTTTGGAAATCCCTGCGATTTTTAAAAAGGGTTCTTAGTTCTTATTTTGCTGTTTATATCCCCTTGGGTTTTCTCAAGGGGATTTTTTTTATTTACAAATAAAGGAGTTTAATATGATTGAAAAAACTATTACAGATAAAGATATGATTGATGCTGTTTATGACAGATATTTAAAAGCACTTGAAAAACGTGCGGTTTGGGAAAGTTATTGGGAAGAATGTTATGAGTATGCTTTGCCACAAAAAAGCGGAATTTTCAAAGATACTTTCGATAATGTCAGAAAAAATGCGACTGTTTTTGATTCAACAGCCGAATCTGCGGTAGACAGACTTGCAAGCAGTCTTCTTTCTCAATTAACGCCTCCGTGGTCAAAATGGTTCGGTCTTGAATTCGGGATTGATGTCAGTGATGATGAGGAGCGGTCCGAAAAAATTTTGCAACTTGAAAATATTGAAAAGATTTTACAATCGCATTTTGACAGGTCGAATTTTTATGTGGAAGCTCATCAATGTTATTTGGATTTAATTACGGTCGGAACGGCGGTTATGTTGTTTGAGGAAAATGCAGTAGGGGAGAGTTCTGCGTTTAAATTTACGGCGGTGCCTATGAATGAAATTGTGTTTGAAGATACCGGTAATGGGCGACTTGACAGTGTGTTCAGACGTTCCTTTGTCCCGGTCGGAAGTTTGAAAACCAAATTCCCGAACAGTGTTTTTGATGAAAAGCAGATGTCTGTTATCCTAAAAAATCAAGATAAAAAAGTTTATGTGATTGAGGCGGTGGTTCCTAGAATTACATCAACCGGTCAACAAGGTTATAATTATTTTGCTTTTGTTGATGATGTGGAAAATGTGTTCGGTTCGGCGGAAAATAAAATACTCCTTAAAACAGGGGTGTTTGCAAATTCTCCGTTTATTTGTTTCAGATGGCAAAAGGTAAGTTCCGAAATATATGGAAGATCTCCTGTAATGAAGGCTCTTCCTGATATTAAAACGGCGAACAAAGTTGTTGAGCTTATCCTTAAAAATGCATCTATTGCGGTAAGCGGTATTTGGCAGGCGGATGATGATGGTATTTTGAATCCGCAAAATATTACGCTGGCGCCGGGAACTATTATACCAAAGGCGGTAGGTTCTGCGGGACTTACACCTATTAAAAGCGGGGCGGATTTTGATGTGTCTCAGCTGGTTCTTGCGGATTTGCGGGCGAATATCAACAGATGTTTGTTGGTGGATCAGCTTAATGCCTCATCAGGTTCTCATATGACTGCGACCGAGGTGATAGAAAGGGTTAACCAGATATCTCGAATCTTGGGGGCAACGTATGGAAGATTGCAATCCGAATTTTTAACACCGGTTATAATCAGGGCTGTAAGTATTTTGAAGCGTAGAGGTGAAATATCTGATGTCTTTGTCAACGGGTATGAGGTAGATTTGAAGTATCAATCTCCGCTGGCTCAAAATCAAATACTTCGTGATGCCGAAAATGTCCTTAGTTGGATAAAAACTTTGGCGGAGTTTGGGGATGATGCTTTGAGTATTATAGACAGGAAAGCGGTTGCGCTTTGGCTTGGTAAAGTATTCGGAGTATCCGAAAAACTTATCGTTGCATAGTGAGGCTGTTATGGATGATGATTTTGGCGGGGCTTTCCTTGCCGGTTTTGATGTCCTTAAAATACCAGTTATTGAAAACGGGATACCTACTTGGGAGGAAAAGTTTCCCATTGAAAAAATAGAGGAGCTTAAAAAACGGGTAGGGGTTAAAAAGTTTTCGGCACAAATGATGCTTTGTCCGGTTGATACCTTACAGGGGCGATTTGATATAAAAAAGCTTCAATTTTATAATGCGCCTTTGGTTGTGGAGGAGCGAAACAGACTTCTTAATTTTTCAATAAACGGGAATAAGGTGGTGAATTGTTCCTGTTGGTGGGATCCTTCGTATGGGTCAAAGGGAGGTGACGGTAGTGTTATTTCGGTTGTCTTTATTGATGAGGTAGGAAGGTATTACCTTCACGATGTAAAATATCTTTATCATTCAGATGCCAGTAAGGAGCAGGTGCAATCGGCAACGGAACAATGCAGGCAGGTAGGTGAGTTTATTCGTGAAAATCATATACCTGCCGTTTATGTGGAAAGTAACGGAATCGGTAAATTTTTGCCGGAGTTTTTGCGAGGCGAACTTGTGAAAATGGGTGTTAGTGCAAGGGTTGTTGAAAAAACTTCTCGCATATCAAAAAATCTTCGGATTTTGGATGCGTTTGATGTGATTATTTCTGCCGGGTATCTTTTTGTAAATGAAAGTGTCAAAGAAACTCCGTGGATTTCGGAATTTTGTGATTGGGGTGTGGACAGCAAGTCGCATGATGACGGACTTGACAGTGTGGCAGGTGCCATATCCTCACCCGCATTTAAAATGCCTGTGTCTACGGTTTCTTCTTTGCGGGGGAAATATAATGTTGCGGGTAGGACATTTAAAATTAAGACCAATTTTGATTTAGGATTTTAATGGACAAATTATACTTGACAAATAATTATTTTAAGTTTATATTGTAATTATATTTTAACAACGAGGTGTGAATACTAAAATGACAAATAAAAGATATTACATTGTTTTTACAGGATTATTTTTAGTTTTGCTTGGCTTTTTTATTTATTTTATCGATTCGTCCAAGCAAAATAGAAAGAAAATAGTTGTGTTGACAAAACCTGCTTCCTATACTGCCTTGCAAACAAAGTCCGTTAAGGTGGTAAAAGTTGTAAAGAAGGAAAAACCAAAGGGTTTGCCAGTGAATTATGTGTATGAAATTCCTAATTTCAAGCGTTCTATCCCTTATGATTTGGGTATGAAAAGATTTGTTGAAGATCTTGATAATTTCCAAATTGTTTGCAGTGGTAAAAATTGCAGACGTCAGGTTCTTACCGGTAAGGGGGCAAGGACTACTTGCGGAGTTAGTCGTAAGGTAAAGTTTAATGTTATAAACGGAGATGTCGTATTTTCGAAAAGCAATTTGCAATATCTTAAAAGCTATACCAAAGTGGTTGGTGATTTATATATCAAAGATATTGACTTTTTGAAGATACCTCAGAATTTTTACGTCATAGGTAATGTTTACGTTATAAATTCGAACGGTGTTACTTTTATGGGTAAAAATTTTATTGACGGTCATATTTTCGTAAAGGGAAAAAGCAGTATTCGTGCTCTTCCTTATGATGTGACTTTGACCGGTCAAATATTTATTTAATCTTTTGTTTGTTTGTGGACAAGGGTGGCTTTGGTCACCCTTTTTTTTATGGAGGGAAAAAATGGATGAGTATTTAGATGTTTTGTTAAAGGACAAGTCTGAAAATTTTGATAATATAGAGGTGGATTTTGTTCGTGTGTTTAATAATCCGAGCGGTAAAAAGGTTTTGAAATACCTTATATCTTTAAGTCTTGGCAGATATTTACCGCCTAATGCTTCGAATGAAGAACTTCATTATTTGGAAGGGCAAAGGTTTTTTATTTCCTTTATCCTTAATATGATAAAAAAAGGAAGAAGTTAATTATATTTTTATCGGGATGTTTATTGTATTTAAAACGGTCAGCAATTCGTTTTTTGCGGCTATGTGTGAAAGGGTGATTTCGTCTTTGCCTATTTCCATAAGGTCAAGGATGGTAAGCCCTTTTAAAAACATTTCCCTGTAAACAACTCGCTCACCTATACCGGAGATATAGTTGAAGCCTATTTGTTGTTGCAGAAGTTTTAAAATTCCGTCGACTTCCCGTTTATTTTTTGCATCTATGTGAGAGATGCGGTTCCTTAATACAATCCAGCGTAAATCGGATTTGCCCAATTCGGAGCGTTGTTTTTGTATATCTCTTATATTATTGGTGTATTGTGATTCAGAGATAATATTTTTTGTGTAGGGGTCAATGTTTGCAATCACATCAATATCAACTAAACTGTCATTTACCGGAGTTATCAGTATGTCGGCGTTTTTGTGTCCGGCGTTTGAAAGATGATTGAAAGTTCCCGGTGTATCAATTATGATTATGTCATATTCTTTTTTTAAATCTTCTATTTCCGCGTTTAATTGTTGTTCATCTTCGGATGAGCTTTTTTTATTGGAAAATTGGGATGGAGTTACGACAAGATGTTCCGGCATAGGTAATGTTAAGTGATTGTCGTTGGCGTATCTTATTCTGTTTTCTATGTAATGAGTAAGGGTGCCTTGGCGTCCGTCCAAATCTATGGTGGCGACCTTGTATCCGGCATATAAGTATGTAATAGCAAGGTGTATTGAGAGTGTGGATTTGCCACTGCCTCCCTTTTCGTTTCCAACGACTATTACACACGAATTGTTACTCATTTCCTTTTCTCCTTTCGCTATTATACTATTTTTTTCAGGCAAAATAAAGAGGTTTTATGAATTTTTTTGCAATTTTTGTTTTTTATGTATATACTTTTTGTATGCACCCATAGCTCAGCTGAATAGAGCGTTGGTTTCCGGAGCCAAAGGTCAGAGGTTTGAATCCTCTTGGGTGCACCAAAGATGAGTGCAATATCTTGGAGCCAAAGGTCAGAGGTTTAACTTACAGTTTTTGTGTGGGAAGTCGGTGTCGGGTGGGCGTTGATATAAGCGGGCAATCCTAAACTCCTCGCTATACCCGCTCGTCGCTAAGGATAGCCGGGCTTATATTGAATCCTCTTGGGTGCACCAAGACAACACTATTTTGTATTTAAAAAAAGAGAGAGGTTAATCTCTCTTTTTTAATCGGAAGTTTTATTTTCTTCGTTTTCTTTCTTTAATGATAATAATGTCCTTATGAAATTTGCGTTTTCTTCTTTATCGTTAAGTTTAGCCTCGCATCCAAAAAAATTATCCAGTGATATATTTAAAATTTCCATTGCCAACAATAATAAAGGAAAAGTGATACTTTTTTGACCAGATTCATATTTATCAAGTTTCATAATATGTATTTTAAGTTTGTAGGCAAAATCGCCCATAGAATATCCTTTTAGCTTGCGAAAATATTCTAATCTTTTACCAATACATTTGTTAAAATCTTTTATTAGTTGTTGTTGTATTTGTTTTGTTTTTATTTCCATAAAAATCTCTTTTATGTTTGATGTTAATATTTACCATAAAAAAAACATCCCATTACAAAACTGTAATGGGTCGGGATATAAAAACAATTTGAGTGAACAAACCTCCCTAGTCTTTAAGGATTTCTCCTCTGAACATACACTAGAGATACCCCGACCCAAAGGATCAGGGCTTTTTGATTCTTTACAG
>CAZHAL010000062.1:0-5794 GCA_964530355.1 uncultured Bacteroidales bacterium
CCTGTATTTTTCAAATTTTTTACCTTCATCTCCTCTCCTAGGAAAATATACTATAAGTATATTATGATTTTATTTTAAAGTCTAGTAATTTTTCATATTTTAAGCATTTAGAGATGAAAAGTCTTTTTTTATCAGTTTTGGGAGGTTTTTTGTGACTTTTTCTATACCGGAATTGATTATTTCCGCGTCTTTTGTTGAAAATTTTGATAAAACATAGCTTGCGACATCTTGTTTCGGGTTTATATCGCGGGGGTGTGATATGCCGATTCTTATCCTGTAATAATTATTTCCTATTTTCGAATCTATGCTTTTAAGTCCGTTATGACCGCCGGTTCCGCCACCGATTTTTGTTTTAATTATTCCTGTTTTTAAATCCAAGTCATCGTGGATTATGATAATGTCTTCGGGGTTTATTTTATACATTGCAGTTATGGCTTGGACTGCTTCGCCGGAAAGGTTCATATAGGTTGTAGGTTTGATAAGTATGACTTCGGTATCATCAATTTTTGTTTTGGTAAAAAAGTATTTATTTTTTTCTTTCCATTCTGGGAAATCGTATTCATCGGCGATTTTATCAACTGTCATAAAGCCAATGTTGTGTTTGGTGTTTTTGTATTCGTTACCTATGTTGCCTAAGCCTGCTATTAAAATCATGATTGAAGAGTTTCCTGTTGTTTAAGAATTTTTGTTACATTTGCATAGTATTTTTCATCTTCGGCGTTAATTTTTTCCTTGTAATTTTCTGGTATTTTTTCATATATAACATTCAGTATATTGCTGAGGTCCAGTTTTGGGAAAACGCCCATAGAATTAAACATATCCATTATTTCGTTTGTTGTTTTATGGTTTGGAATGTATGGACGGTTTGCATACATTGATATGGCTCTTTCAATATAACTGTTCATTGCATAAGATGTTATATTTGTGATTGCGTTTAGGGTGGAAGTTATTTTTTTTACCGTATCGGTTTCATAGTAAGGATTTGTTGAAAGATATGCTTTTATTATAGCATCAAATTCGGTGAAAAGATACATACAAATGGCTTCCTTTGGCGGAAGATTTTGAATTTCCTGCATTATGCCTAATTTGTTTTGAAGCATATGAGTTGCTTCGTGAGCGATACTGTCCTTTACTGATCGTTTGTCGTAATCGGATTGAGCATTCTTTATTTTATCAACATTTAAATAGATGTTGTTATTGTAATACATATTTGAGCCATTTGTTTTTGTAAGTTTTATGGTTGTTTTGTTTTCGGCAAGCTGGCTTATCAAATATTCGCCGTATTGGCTTTGAGTTTGTAATTCATAGAGTAATGATTTCAGTTTTTCGGCTTCGTCCAAATATTCTTCGGGACAGTCGATGATTAAATCCGGGGAGGAGGTTTCTTCGATAGGAGTAAGTTCGGTTGATTGTGAATTTGTTGCGGAAAGCGGTGCATTATTTACAATCAAAGTTGATAGAATCAAGGCTTGTAAAATATGATTTTTTTTCAGCTTTTCAGTTGCAGTTTTAAAAATGTCTTTTTTTTGTTTTGCCATAAAAAATACTCCCGTTATTGAGAGTATTATATCATAAAATTTATTTTGTTTCTATATGTTTTTAAGACGACGTAAACTTTCGTCCTTTCCTATTATTACCATTGCTTCGAATAATGGTGGGGATATGGTGGAGAAAGTTATTGCAACGCGAACGGGTGCGACAATATCTCCCATTTTTATTTCGAAACTTTCGGCTTTTTGTTTGAAATAGTTGTTAAGTCCGTCTTTGCTCCACTCTATATCGGTTGTTTCAAAATCCTTTATAATATCAGCGATTTTGTTTTTATCGGAGTTTAAAACTTTTTGTGATTTTTCATCAAGTGACGGGGTAAAATTTGAATCTTTATCAATGATATAAATTATTCCCATATTTGCCATTTCAACAAGAGTTTTTGCACGTTCCTTCATATCTGGGATACCGGAAAGAAGTAGAGCTTTTTCCCTTTCGGTTATAGGGCGATTGACTTTTCCCTCCATAAATGGGATAAGCATTTCCAAAAGTTCTTTATCATCAGTATTTCTTATATAAAGGGCGTTAAGGGCGGTTAGTTTTGTATGGTCGAATTTTGCCGGTGATTTTAAGATGTCGTGAACATCAAACCAGTTTATTGCATCATTTATACTTATGATTTCATCATCGCCGTGTGACCAACCCAGTTTTAAAAGGTAGTTAAACAGTGCCTTTGGAAGATAGCCGGCTTTTCGGTAATCTTCGGTTGTGGTTGCGCCGTGGCGTTTTGACATTTTGGAGCCGTCGGGACCTAAAATCAAAGGAACGTGTCCGTAGGTTGGGAGATCCCAGCCCATAGCCTTTATAATTTGCATTTGTTTGAATGTGTTGTTTATGTGGTCGGCACCGCGGATTATGTGAGTTATTCCCATATCATGGTCATCGACAACAACAGAAAGGTTGTAGGTTGGTGTGCCGTCGGAACGAAGAAGTATCAAATCTTCGATAGTATCGTTTTCAACCTTTATTTCGCCTTGGACTATATCATTTAGGACTGAGGCTCCTTCGTGTGGCATTTTAAGGCGGATAACGGGTTTCACGCCCTTGGGTGGTTGTTTTTTGCCGTCACGGTAAGGGCTTTGTATAGGTTTGCCGGTTTTTCTTGCCTCTGTTCGTAGAATTTCAAGTTCTTCCGGTGTTAAATAGCAATAATATGCAGATCCATTTTTAAGGAGTTCGTTTGCGACCTCTATATGTCTTGGGGAACGTTCGAATTGAGATTCTACAAGTTCGTCCCATTCTAAGCCAAGCCATTTTAATTCGTTGTATATAATATCAACGGCCTGTGGAAAATAGCGGTCAGGACTTCTGTCGGTATCTTCTATCCTTAAACAAAATTTGCCGTCGGTGTGTTTTGCGTAAAGCCAGTTGAAAAGAGCAGTTCTTGCGGTTCCTATGTGCATAAAGCCGGTTGGAGATGGGGCCAGTCTTGTTTTTATCATTTAATTCCTCTTTTTTTATTTTCATTAAATATATTATATTTTGAAAAAAAAATCAATTATTATAAAAAATTGTTTGTTTATTATTAAAATATGTGTTATATTTATAAGTAAATAAATGGTAAAGGAGTTAAAATGAAAAAAATCTTATTAGCTGGCGCAATCCTATTATTAAGCGGATATAATGCTAAGGCAAGCGGACTTTATTTCGGATTGGGGTATTCACAATCCAAGCCGGATGTAAAACTTAATACTATAACAGGATCGTCTTCTGATACCGGTCCGGGTGGAATATATGAAGGACTTGGTAATATTTCGGGATGGCCGGGAAGTAATGAGTCTGCTGAAAATGGCGGTTGGGCTGCCAGTTGGGATGAAGGACTTCCGGAAGTATGGAAATATTATCCTGAGCAAAATAAGACATATTCCTTTTCTGTCGGTTGGGCAATACCGCAAAATCCGTTCAGATTTGAATTTGAATTTTTGAAAACTTCCTTTAAAATCAAAGATTGGGATATGATAATTTATCCTGGTGCAGGCGGTAAGTGGTGTTTTGATAGTAATACTTGTGCTTCCGGAAGCACTGTCTCAACAAACGAATATACTTTCTATCTTACAGCAGAAACAGATGCTGAGATTATGAAGTTTGATACAAATACCTATATGTTAAATGTTTTATTTGAAATTCCGGGGTTTGGTGATGTTGACCCTTATATCGGATTTGGATACGGATTTACGAAAATAGATACAAAAAATAAATATGGAAGTGGCGGAACAAATAATGAGCCAACATATCAAATTATCTTAGGTGTTGAGTATCGTGTTCCGGAAAGTCCTCTTATCGTAGGTCTTGAATATAAAAAGTTGAAAATGAATGAGGGTGAAGAAGTTGATGAACCTTTCACTACATTTGAATACAAAGAAGATATAATTATGTTCAAACTTAAATATGACTTTATTTCCGATGTTATATAAGGTTGTTATGATATGAAGAAAAAAGCTCCGTGTTAATCGGGGCTTTTTTTTTATTATTCTTTAAATCCCTGTGCGACGACATAAGTTTCGGCGCTTTCTTTCCTTGAAGAATCAGGTTTAAAATGTTTGACGGATTCAAAATGTTTTTTCATTTCGGAAAGCAGACTTGCCTCGGTTCCGCCTTGGCGAACCTTTGCAACGAAACTTCCGCCTGTTCGTAAAACTTCTGTTGCAAAATAGTATGCCTGTTCCACCAAAGCCATAATTTGCAAATGGTCGACGGATTGATTGCCGGTTGTGTTTGGGGCAATGTCGGATATTACGACGTCGGCCTTTCCGTTTAATGATTTGAAAAGGAACTCCTTTGCCTCATCCAGATTAAAATCTATTTGTTTGAAAATTACACCGTCAATAGGTTGCATTTCCAAAATATCGATGGCTACAACGTTTCCTTTGCCAACTCGTTTGACTGCAATATCACTCCATCCGCCCGGTGCAGAGCCTATGTCGGCAACCTTTTTACCCTTTTTAAAAAGATGAAATTTATCATCAATTTCGATAATTTTGAATGTCGCGCGAGAGCGATATCCAAGCTCGTGCGCCTTTTTTACATAGGGGTCGTTTAGCTGTCTTTGAAGCCATTTTGTTGATGACTTGCTTCTGTATTTGGCGGTTTTGACTTTTACCTTTGTCCTATTCGTTATGGATACCATAAGCGTGCCTTCCTGCTAATAATAATCGTTTGTTTTTTGCGGATTTGGCGGTTGCAAATATTACGAACAGGTTTGAACCTATTATCAAAATTCCACCAATCCACACGTTCCATGTTATATCAAAGTGAAAGAATATAACATCTAATATAATAGCAACTATCGGTTCCAAAAGCAACATTAAACCACTGTGGACGGAGGAAACGTTTTTAGAGCCCTTAAAAAACAAAAGCATAGGGAGCAGGGTGCAACATATACAATATATTGCGACAATAAACCATACTCGGTTTGTAAGGTCGAATACGAATTCCATATTTGCCTCTACATTGCTTAATGCAACTTTTATTATAGGGTAAGATATTAAAAACGGGATTGATAAGAAAACATTTACACAGAATATGAAAACCAAGGATTTTACATTTTTGTGTTCAAAGTAAGAGTTAAACATTACATAGGAGGCTATACCGACGCCGGCGCCGATTCCGAATACCAAGGCCGGCACGGAGAAATCCAGGTTGTCAAAAGGGTTCACAAGGATTATTAAGCCTATTAATATAAAGATGACGACCCAGATATCGTAGGGGCAGATTTTTTTCTTTAATACAAACTTTGTAAAAAGTATGGTCCATATAGGTTGCGTATAAACCAATAATTCAATAAAAGAAATGGAAAGTCCCATAGTTAAAGGTAAGATTTGTCCTGCCTGCATCAAAACGCAACCGCATGCGAAGGCGCACATTGTTTTTTTTGAAAATTGGGAGAGTTCTTTTAAATCTTTCCATACAAAAGGGAGTATGCAGAGTCCGACAATAGTGTTTGGAAGAATCAGCAAATCGGCAAGAGAGAAGCCCAGTTTTAACAAAACTTTGTTCCCAAAAACTATACCGCCGTAAAATATGCCGGATAGTATTAAGTAAAAATATGATAGTGTGATTTTTTTATTTTGCATAATAATTCCTCCCAATTAGTTGGTGATGTGTGGCAAAATAAAAAAGAGTGGACAGTCTATAAGCCGGATTCTGTATTAAAGAACTATTCATCTCGAATATACATTACTGCATATTTCCTTGCGACTTACCCGATAGCTCCCAAGGGTAATCAACGCTATCCTGTTTAGTCTTG
>CAZHAL010000063.1:0-5570 GCA_964530355.1 uncultured Bacteroidales bacterium
TTTTTTTGAATAGTATATTTGAAAAGCGACACAATCAATACTTATAAGAGATCTTGATTGTTGAAGTAAACAAGAATGTTTATAAGCATTATGTAAATCATTTATTACATTAAAAATAATTTTATATTTATCATAATTTAATTCTGTTTGTATTTTTTTTAACAATTCTGAATTATTTATATTTTTTAAATCCCCAATGGATAAAATTTTTACTTTTTGTGTAGTTAAAGTTTCCTGATAATCATAATGAATACATAATAATATAATTAAATCATCAATTATTCTTTTAATTATATGAATAATATTTTCTTTTTCTATATTTACATAATAAAGATTACTAATAAGTTTAGTTTTTAAATATTCTTTATGTATTTGATATGATAGTTCTATTTTTTCATTTAAATAAATAATGGCATCATATATTTCCAATCCTAATACAAGAGGGGTGATAATAGGAGTTGAATGATAATTATTCATTTTTATACATATCGGTGATGTAATATTAGGAGTAGTTATTAATCTTTTATCAATATGGTATCCTTTATATTCTCCTCTAAATCCAGAATCAAAATTTTCTTCTGTAATAGCAATATTTACAATATTTTCCATTTTAATGCCTTACTCTTGATATTTATTCTAACTTTTCTCTAGACAACCATATCCTATTTTGTTATAATATATAATATGAAATTAAAACAAAAAGGTGCTACAAAACAAATGATGGGAATCAAAAGTAAAAAACAAAGAATTTTGTAAAATCAACAGGATATATTGTAAATAAATTACACATTCAAATCCATCAATTCCCACCATTATCAAGCTCCCTTATTTCAGGGAGTTTTTTATTTATAATTAAAACAGAATATAAAAAATATTTTTTAATATGATATATATTTCTTGACTTTGAGGGAAAATTATTCTATTTTTATCTTACTTGATGCTACTGTGGCTCAGTGGTAGAGCGCACCCTTGGTAAGGGTGAGGTCGTGAGTCCGATTCTCACCAGTAGCACCAGTATTTTTCATTATTATTTATGTATATAAAGGTTTGGGAGCTTCGGTTCTCAGACCTTTTTTTAATAAAAGAATCGGGTAAAGATAAAAAAAAAGAACACTTAAAAAATTTAAGTGTTCCTAAAACGAATCGATTCGATTAGATTATCCACAATAATATGGAGCTCCTTTCAACAAACCTTCTATTTTGCACAAGCAAGATGAACAATTTGGTGAACTATTCATATCTGCAGGCAAATAGTCTTTACCTGTATTTGCCCTTGGATTTAAAACCATATTTCTTACTGTAGATTCACAATTCTTTCCTGATGCTTCCCATACTTCTCTAAGTATATATTCACAGGATGTATCCGTCGGACCTGATGCAACATTCATACATTTATAACAAGATTGTCCTGGGATCTCAATAAGGTCCTTATTTCCGGTAATATCAATAGAAACATATTTTGATTTTCTGTATGGAATACCGGATGTATTATTAGTAAATGATTTTACCTGAGTATTAGCACAGCTGTCATATGTTGAACTATTACAATTTGTAATACCGATTCCTGAAGTTCCAGTTGCAAAATCATAACCCTTTTTCTTTTGTTTATCAATTTGTGATACTGTATAATTTGTAAGATTTGGTTTATACTTTACTTTAAGGCAATTACCATCTTTGACTAATTCACAATTTTTTCCCATTTTACAAGAAAGATTATTGATAACATTACTATTAGATCCCCCTGTAAAAATCTCTACTCCTGTGGAATCACGAATTACTGATGGGATTAGATTCTGATCAGCATCTCTAACTGGTATATTAATTTCCTGAGAACCCGATGGACCCGAATATTTCAATTTGTTTGATGAATGTTTATCTCCTCCATTTTCAACCAATCTTATCAAAGAATCTTTGTATTTTCCATCACCATTCTTTGTAAGTGAGTTTGGTGTGCTGAAACCTGTATAACAAAGTTTTGGATAAGATGCTGAAAATTGAGGATCTGCTTCTTTTGGAGCAATATCAGATTGTTGGCTTTCAGCATCAGATTTCCAATATCTGAAAAAAGTATTCTCATAACCGTTTGAACCTTCATCACTTATAACAGATTTATCACCTACGACATAACCAGCAGTTTCTAGTATTTTTGTATTATCTCCAACAGTATAACCTAACTCAGTTTTTGATGATTGTTCATTACAACGATTACCATCAGTTGATTTACAATTTATACATCTGCCATCAGGTCCCTTAAAACAAAAATTTTCATTTGTTGCTTTTTCTCTAAAACTTTGATTTATATTACTTTTAAAAATAGCCTTACTATTATCTGTCTGCGGTAATTCTTTATTTACTTCGTAATTAAGATATTTAATAGTAGTTTCAATATGTTCAGATCCGTGTTCAACCGTATCAGCCATTGCATTTAATGATAACATTCCCATCATTAAAGAAAATAATGATGTCGTTAATAGGAATTTATTTTTGGATTTTTTTTCTATCATATTCCCTCCCCTTATTTAATTAGTTATTTATATCTTACAATCATTTTTTGGGTTTTTCAATAAAATTTTACTTATAAATCTTGAAAAAGTATATTTTGCCACCTATATCAATAATTGTAATTTTATTAACTATGATAAAAGGAGTAAAAAATGGGTAAAGTTATTGGTATTGATTTAGGAACTACTAACTCTTGTTTTGCCTATATGGATGGCGGTGAAGCAAAGGTTATAGAAAACAGCGAGGGTAAAAGAACTACACCTTCCGTTGTTGCAATTAACGAAAACGAAGTATTGGTTGGATCTTCCGCAAGAAACCAAGCTATCGTAAATCCGGAAAGTACTATTTATGCCGTAAAAAGACTTATGGGTCGTCGATTCGATGATAAAATGGTTACTCGTGATAGAGAGCTTGTTCCATATAAAATAGTAAAAGCTGACAATGGTGATGCTTGGGTTGAAGTAAGGGATAAAAAATATTCTCCTTCTCAGATTTCCGCATACATTCTTTCAAAAATAAAAAAAGATGCTGAGGCTTATCTTGGTGAAAAAGTGGAAGAAGCTGTTATCACGGTTCCGGCATATTTCAACGATTCGCAAAGACAAGCAACAAAGGACGCCGGAAAAATCGCAGGCTTAAACGTTCTTCGTATTATAAATGAACCTACTGCTGCGGCTCTTGCATACGGACTTGACAAGAAAAAATCCGGAACTATTGTTGTATATGACCTTGGTGGTGGTACATTCGATGTTTCCATTCTTGAAATAGGTGACGGCGTTTTTGAAGTAAAATCCACAAACGGAGATACTTTCCTTGGTGGTGAAGATTTTGATAACCGCATTATCGATTATTTAGCAGAAGAATTTAAAAAGGACAATAACGGTATTGATTTGAAGGCTGATAAACTTGCTCTTCAAAGATTAAAGGAAGCAGCAGAAAAGGCAAAAATCGAACTTTCAACTGCTATGCAAACAGATATAAATCTTCCATTTATAACTGCAGATGCGACCGGTCCAAAACACCTTAATGTAAAATTGACACGTGCAAAACTTGAATCTCTTGTTGCTGATTTAATAGACAGGACTTTGGAACCTTGTTCAAAAGCCTTAGTCGACGCAGGTATTGATAAATCAAAGATTGATGAAGTTGTGCTTGTCGGTGGTCAAACTCGTATGCCAAAAGTTCAAGAAGTTGTTAAAAACTTCTTTGGTCGTGAACCACACAAGGGTGTAAACCCTGACGAAGTTGTTGCTATAGGTGCAGCAATCCAAGGCGGTGTTTTAAAGGGAGATGTGAAGGATGTTCTTCTTCTTGACGTTACACCACTTTCACTTGGTATTGAAACTCTCGGCGGTATATTTACAAGACTTATCGACAGAAACACAACTATACCGACAAAGAAATCACAAGTATTTTCTACCGCAGAAGATGGTCAAACAGCCGTTTCAATCCGCGTATTCCAAGGCGAACGCGAAATGGCACAGGACAACAAACTTCTCGGCGCATTTGATTTAGTCGGTATTCCTGCTGCTCCTCGCGGTGTTCCACAAATAGAAGTCACATTCGATATTGACGCAAACGGTATTACTCACGTTTCCGCAAAAGATAAGGGCACCGGTAAGGAACAGGCAATTTCTATTAAATCCGACGGCGGACTTTCCGATGCCGAAATTGAAAAGATGGTAAAGGAAGCAGAGGCAAATGCCGAAGAAGATAAAAAGAAAAAAGAGAAAATTGAAGCTGTGAACCAAGCAGAATCTCTTGCACACCAAACAGAGAAAAACCTCAAAGACTTTGGTGACAAGGTTGATGAAGCGACAAAGACAGCTTTAGAAACTTCAATAAAAGAAGTTCGTGATGTGATTGCAAAGCCTGATGCAACTGTTGATGAAATAAAGGCAAAGACAGATGCTCTTTCACAAGCAGCAATGAAACTTGGCGAACTTATGTATCAACAAAACCAAGCACAAGCCGGCGCCACAGGCGAACAACCAAATGGCGAAGCCCAAAACGAAAACGGGGAAAAAGTTGTTGATGCAGAATTCGAAGACAAAAAATAATATCTTTTTACTTAAATTAAAAAGCCCCGAATGTGGGGCTTTTTTTAAGATCTGCTAATCATCAACTTTAAAGGTAAGATTGTTAATTGCATTTTTACATTTCTTTACGTTGTCAATTATATCATTGACCTTGCTTATCGCAACGGCACTTGTTGCAGTAGATGTTCCGGAAGCGACAGTCCCGACACCCGACACTATGGTTGATGCCACATCAAGCTTTTTGTTGGTCTCGCTTTTGTCTTCTTCACTTTTATTATTGGCAATGCTGACACCACCCATCACAGTATTTGCGATGCCTCCGACTGTGCTTATACCGGAAGTTATTGTAGAAGCGGTAAGAAGATTTTTTATTGTTTTTAAAGAATCAACATCTAAATCCTTACAAGCATTTATCATATTATGATAGGATTCTGTTGTCAGTATAAGAACGTCCTCATCTTTTTCTGTGTCAAATGAAGGAGTTTTTATGAACTCAACACCAGCCAAATCAGATGATGTTGGCATACTTATCAAGGAATTGTTTGAAACTTTGTAATATAAAAGAGGTGTATATCCAGACTTATCGTATATGACAAGATCTCCATCAGTAGTTGTTTTTATCGAATCAACATAAATCCCCTTTGCTTCTATAGGATTATCATTTATGTATTTTATATGTGAAGTTCCAGTATGACTTGTATATATATTCTTGCCTACAAAACCAACAGTTATGTGACTACCAGGAACATAACTAGGAGCAAGAGTATATAATTCTGATCCAGTAATTACTGATAAATCACCATATTTTTCTATTTGTTCTGTGCGTAATGGTTGACCACCAGCCCATCTCCAACCCTTACCATCATAATCATACATATTTATTTCCGCTAAATATTGTTGAGATTCTGAAATCTTTCCATCACCGAAAGTAACGGATGAACTTGTGTGATTGCTTGTTGCAGTTGCAGATATAACATTCCTTCGTGATGAAGTTCTTGGTTTTGCATTTGATTGTAGGGATAGTGATAA
>CAZHAL010000064.1:0-5371 GCA_964530355.1 uncultured Bacteroidales bacterium
GAATGTAAAGGTATTATAAATACTTTCCTTTACAAAATCAATAAAAAAATGTATAATTTATCTATGTTTTAATAAAAGGAGAAAATTATGAATGAAATGATGGATTTGGTGCCGGTTGTTGTTGAACAAACAGGACGCGGTGAAAGAAGTTATGATATTTTTTCACGACTTTTGAAAGAAAGAATCATATTTTTAAACGGTGAAGTTAATGATACTTCGGCAAGTTTGATTGTTGCACAGCTTTTGTTTTTAGAATCGGAAAATCCCGATAAGGATATATTTATGTATATAAATTCGCCGGGTGGTGTGATTACTTCCGGTATGGCGATTTATGATACTATGCAATATATAAAGCCGGATGTGGCAACGCTTTGTATAGGGCAGGCTTGCTCTATGGGTTCATTTTTGCTTGCCGGCGGGGCAAAGGGGAAAAGATATGCTCTTCCGAATGCAAGGATTATGATACACCAACCTCTTGGCGGATTCCAGGGGCAGGCAACTGATATAGAAATTCATGCAAAGGAAATCCTTAACATAAGGCACAGAATGAATACTCTTTATTCCTTTCATACCGGACGTTCGATTGAGGAAGTTGAAAAGGCGGTTGAAAGAGATAACTTTATGAGTGCGGAGGAAGCAAAAAACTTTGGGCTTATTGACAGTGTTGTTTCTAACAGAGGTGATATAAAATAGTTTTTCGGATATAACTTGTCCGATAGGGAAACTTATTGACTATATTCCTATTTTAAAGTATAATTTAGAGGTAGTTTTTAAAACTATGTAATTAAATTAAGGAGAAAAATATGAATAAAAAAATAGTTCTTGCAAGTTTGGTTGTGTCGGCACTTTTCGGTGCATCATTAAAGGCTGATGCTTTTTATATCGGTGCCGGTGTCGGTTCATCAAAAACAAAAGTTAATGTAGATGAAAAAATAAGTATGAATGGTAAAACTGCTTTTTCCGTTTATTCAGGTTTGGAAATCCCTCTACCTCTTATTCCGATAAGGGCGGAAGTTGAATATTTACAACTTGATTCCGATAAGGACGGATTTGATGCAAAGACATACGGTGTGGGTGCAAATGCTTATGTCGGTCTTCCACTTCTTCCTATTATTAAACCTTATGTAGGTATGGGACTTGGTTATATGAAACAAGAACTTAAAGATGAAGGGGATAAAGCTAAATCCGATTGGACGGTTGTCCCTCAATATATGTTAGGTCTTGATGTATCTTTACCTCTTATCCCAATAGCAGGAGGTGTCGAATACAGATATCTTGATACTAAATTTAAAGGATTTAGCGATGATGACGGTGATTTTAATGCAAAATCAAAAATCCATACTTTCCTTGTAAAGGCAAGAGTTAAATTCTAATCTTTAAATCCGGTAATTAAAGCTGTCTTTATGACAGCTTTTTTTTATTGCGAAAGGTTGTAATATGTTTTAAAATCTTTTTATGGAAATAAGGAGACTAGGATGAAATTTAAATTATTATCATTTGTTTTTGCAACTTCTGTTTTTGTTTCTTCTTCACTTATGGCGCAAGGGGTAAGCGAGGCGGATATTCGTGTTGTGGAGGATAAGATTGAGAGAGCGGAGGAGATGATAAAAACTTTGACCTCTCAGATAGAAGAAAATGAGTATAAGCGGAAAAAAGATGCTGCGAATCAGGATACAAAAATGAGTGCGACTGTTTGGGATATAAAAACAGAAATGGAAAAAATCGGCAGCAATCTTAAAGGATATTCGGAGGAAATAGTAGAGCTTCGTAAAAGAAATAACGAAATTTCGCAACAAATTGAAACTTTGAAAAGTGATTTTGCGAAAATGGATGAGTTTATGAAAACTATTCCGACAAAGGATCCTAAAAGTTTGGTTGACGGGAAATCAAATACAAAAATCGAATCGGATATAAGTGAAGAACTTCTTCTTTTAAGTAAGGCTCCGGTTGATGCGGAAAATAAAAATGATGCAGATGCGGATAATACCGAATCGCAATTATATGCACAGGCTATGCAGAAGTATAATGAGGCTAAGTTTACCGAATCGGCGATTGGCTTTGCGGATATTATAAAAAAGTATCCGGAGGGAAAAAGTTTTCACAGCAGTCTTTGTTACCTTGGAAAATCAATGCAAAAATTGGGTAAAGTGAATAATTCTTGTCAAGCGTTTGCAAATATTATAAATTCAAAAGAAGTGATTGATGCGAAAATTAAAAACGAATCGATTGCGGAATTTGAAAAACTCGGTTGTAAAAATTTGAATAATAAAAATGGAAAAAAGTAATACTGATATTTTAGAGTTCTATGTTGAGGCAGGTGTTGATGAAGCATACAATGATGCTCCGTTTAATTTTTTAAATGAAGGCGATAAGAAACCTGTTGTAAAAGCTTTTGAGGAAAATTTTAAGGTTGAAAATAACCTTATGTCAATTTCTCAGATACATAAAATGGCGATGGATGAGTGTTCGGAAATTTCGGATTTTGACAGCTTAGTTCAAAAAATCAAATCGTTTGATTATTGTCCGTTAAAGGCAAAAAGTATTTCAACAATAGTCGGTAAAGGTAACAGCGTTAGTCCTGATATATTTGTCCTTACGGAAATTCCGAATGCGACAGAGGATAAAACTGGAGTTGCTTTTTGCGGGGATACCGGTGAGTTATTGGAAAGGATGCTTTCGGCTATCGGTTGTTCGTTTGATAAAAATGTTTTTGCTATGCCGGTGATGTTTTATCGTCCTGCGGGCGGGAGAATGCCTACGGCGGAGGAAATGGATACCGTGAAGCCGTTTGTTTTTAAGGCTGTGGAGATTTTGAATCCGAAAGTTATTATTGCGATGGGCGGGCTTGTAACCTCTACACTTCTTAATATAAGTGATGTTATTGTTGCGTTAAGGGGTAAGTGGTATGATTATAACGGGATTCCGGTGATGCCGACATTTTCGTTGCAATATGTAAACGGTGGGGTTAAGGAAGTGCGTCAGAAGACCTGGGAAGATTTGAAAGAAGTGCAAAAAAAGCTGGGTTTACAGTAAAATTTGTGCAATTTTTTCAAATTCGGTCGGGCTTAATTCTTCGGCACGGGCAGTTTCCAAGATATTCAAATCGTTTAAAGTTTTCTTTAAATCATCAGGTGTTTTGAAAAGAGGTTTTAATGTAGTGCGGAGCATTTTTCTTTTTTGTGAAAATGCAAATTTTACTACTTCCTCCATTTTTTGTAGTAACGGAAGCGGTAATGTTTTTTGAAGTTTTGTAAATCCGACTATGCAAGAAGTTACCTTTGGCGGAGGGGTAAAGCAGGTGCGTTTTACCTCAAATAATATTTTTGTTTTGTAGTTTAGTTGTGATATTATGGAAATTCTTCCGTAATCTTTTGTTCGCGGGACGGCGGTTATGCGTTTGCCTACTTCTAATTGATACATAAGTGTCATAGAATCTATGATATCCGAATCGTAAATCCATTTTATTGTAAGGGGGATTGAGATATTGTATGGAAGGTTGGAACAGATTCTGAAATCACAATTTGGGGCGTAAGTTTCCTTTAATTTCCTGAAATCGACAGTTAAGGCGTCAGATCGGATTATTTCAAGGCGGTCCCCGTATATTTCCTTTAACTCATTCAATATTCCTATGGCGCGGGTGTCGAATTCTATGGCAATGACCTTTTTGGCTTCGTTTTTAAGAAGGGCGCGGGTTAAACCTGCGGGACCGGAGCCTACCTCTACAATCACGGAATTTCTTATATTGGGGATGGATTTTGCAATTCTGTCGGTAAGGTTTAAATCAAGTATGAAATTTTGCCCCAAAGATTTTAGTGCCCTAAGCTTATATTTTTCAATAAAGCTTGATATAGAAGGGAGATTGTCATAATAATTTTGTTCCATAATTATATATAGTAGCGTTTTTTTATTCTTTTCTCAATATTTTATTTAATTTCTTTGTTTTTTATGGTATGATTAAAAACGATTTTATTTAAAATTAAAAAAAGGAGAAAACGAAATGCAAAAATATAAAAACTCTCTCGGTCGTTCTATGGTTGAAATGTTATTATACCTTGGTTTGGTAGTAATTGTCGGAACCGGAAGTATAAAACTTTATGCCGAATCGGTTGAAAAAACAAAACTTTTGAATGCTCAAAATCAAGTAAGGGATATTGTTAAAAGTGTTAATATGTTTTATATAGGCAGGGACTTCCCTATAAACGGTGATATTACAGCTAAAATCGCGGCTAAAAATGTTAATCTTGTGGATCCATGGAGGCAAAAGATTACAATTACCGCAAAAAATGCTCCTACCGGTGGGTCAGGTGCCTTTGCTCTTCCTTATTTTGGTGTGAAAATGAAGCTTTCAAAGGCAAATTGTGTGAAACTTTCATCTGCTTTGGCTGATGATACCATAGGTATAAATCCGAAAAGCAGTGCTATTACCGGTCTTTCCTATGATATTGATGAATTTGCAAAGAATTGTCAGGAAGATCATGATGTTTATTTTTGGTTTAAAAAAGAGTAACAGCTAAAAAAACTTGATTTTTATTGAAGGGTGCATTATATTATATGCACCTTTCTGTTTAATAGATTCGTTTGAATCTTAATATTAAACGGATAATTCAAAGGATTCCGGCGGGTGTCGGAATTTAAAAATAAAACCTTTGAAAACCCATAAGGAGTTAAAATTATGGCAATTTATGAAACTGTTTTCATACTTAGACAGGATTTGACTGCACAGCAAGTTGAAGATCTTTCTAAGAATTTTAAAAAAGTTTTAACCGACGGTAACGGTAAACTTTTAAAAGAAGAAAATTGGGGTTTAAGAACTCTTGCATATAAAATAAAGAAAAACAAAAAGGGTCATTATGTTCTTTTTGAAACAGAAGCTCCTGCTGCTACGGTTGCTGAGTTTGAAAGAAAAATGAGCATAAATGAAAATGTTTTAAGATTTATGACCGTTAAACTTGCGAAACCAAGTGAAGGTCCTTCTGCTATTCTTTCACAAAAAGATTTCAAAGATGAAAGGAAATAAAAATGGCTATGACAGAAAAAGTATTAAGAAAAAAATCTGATCCTTTAAAAAATGTTGAAATTGATTACAAGGATGTTAAATTTTTAAGAAAATTTATTACTGAACGTGGTAAAATTGTTCCAAGAAGAATTTCCGGAACTTCATCACTTAATCAAAGAAAACTTGCTAATGCAATAAAACGTGCCAGATATATCGCTTTGTTGCCTTATGTTGCAAATAATGAATAAGGAGTAATAAAATGGAAGTTATTTTATTAGAAAAAGTAGGAAAACTCGGTCATCTTGGCGATGTCGTTAAAGTTAAAGACGGTTATGCAAGAAATTTCCTTATCCCTTCAAAAAAGGCTTTACGTGT
>CAZHAL010000065.1:0-5027 GCA_964530355.1 uncultured Bacteroidales bacterium
ATTATTAAATTCTTAAAAGTTGATATGCCATAGTTATCAGCAAAAGATTTTAATTTATTTATTTCAAAAGATTTGATTGATTTATCATTTGATGTTTTTGCTGTATTACCATTACCTTCAAATAAAGTATACTCTTCTGGTGTTACATTATCAATTAATGTGCTACCATCCATTTTTTTAAAAGTAGCCTCTATATTTAATAGATTTAATTTTTTAGACTTATTATATTTATCATAGATATCCAAGAAATGTTTAAGTCCAAACTCATAATCACCATTATATAAACCAAAATTTAATGTAGGAAGAGAGTCTCCATCCTTATCTTTTAAATTAAACTTATCATATATTTCTTCTTTTAATAGTTTTGTTTGAACCAGTACATTATCTCCACGATCAATATGAGAAACAATTTCAAGCTTACTAATATCAATATTTCCTTTTAAGGATCCTATATGATTATAAAAATAATCAAATTTACCGGATAAAGAAACTTTGAAATCATCTTTAAGGACAGAAATATCATATATATTACAATCAAATATTGGAGATGTTCCTTTCTCTTCTCCAAAACTTCCTGGTACTTGTGCTTCTGTTTGTTTCGTTAAACCGATTCGGCCTTCATTTTGTGCAACAAGAGCTGTCATTATCTCAGAATTATCTTTGTATGAGTTAACTTTTGCTTTAGCCTCATTCATTTTAGATTCTTCATCCTCTGCCTGTGCTGTTATAACAGAATTAAGGACAGAGAAAGTATCAGTTACCGCGTCTATGGTTTGTGCCGTTAATGTTATATTTGTTGATACTTCCTCTGATATTTCATTATACTTCTCGCCAAGGATATTTGGTAAGAGTTCTTTTAAATTTGTATAGTTTTTATTTTCATTTTCACTTTGATTCACATAATTACCATTTGCAAAACTTGTTGTAAGCATTTCTTTTCCATCATACAAAACTGTTAAAGTAATATTTTCTTTATCTGCAGGGAAATTCTCTGTATTTGTATCAGGATCAAAACGAATTTCAATTTTATTCAAATCTATATTATATTTTTCTTTTAACTCTGCATAAGGAACTGTTTTAGATTCTTCGTCGATACTATTAGTAACAATAAACTTAAGAGCATTCAAAACATCATTCTTTGTTTTTGCTGAACCGCTATAGATTGCGCTTTCAATACTATAAGTAACTACTTCGCCTACTGCTAGTCCGCCGCGGTCACCATCACCTTCATTTCCGCTAGGGCATGCAACTAATGCCAATGTAAGAGGTGCAAGGACAGCTGCCATTAATTTTTTTGATGAAAGTAAAGAGTTTAATGCGTCTTTTAAATTTTTTAAAGAATCTTTTTTATTTTTATTCATAGTTTTACTCCTCAGTTTATTAAAATTAAGACTATTCTATTTTAAATTTTTCTTTTTGTCAATATATTTATTTCTCTTAATAATTATACATATATGTATATTATCATAAAACAGGGTCTTATTCAACAAAAAAAAGAAAAAAAGGACAAATATATTGATATTGTATTATTTATTCTGTTTATTTTAGGAAATTATAATAAATTCAATATCTTATCACGACCGATATTCCTTATAAATCCGGCAAGTTTTGGTCCTAAATCCCTATTTATTAAAATTTGATATAACTTTTTATAAATATCAGGAGTAAGTCCGAAAGTTGACACAAGAGAGCCGATTTTATTTTGTAAATCCTTATCAGTTTGATATGAATCCCAGTTATTTTGAAGTTCGGATTTTAAAGCTTCTATAAATTTGCTTTCTGTATCAGATAACTCTACATCGGTTCTTTTTTCCTTATTGATAATAAACTTAAAATCCTCCGGGGCGTGATTTTTAATCCAGAAAACAGCACGGTCGGCGCGTTCGTTGAAACGGCGTTCATCACGAGGAGTTTTTATGTCAGCTTCGTAATACTTTCTTGCTTTTGCCTTATCAAAATCATTTATTTGCAAGATGTTGCAAAGGTGTCTGAAACTTGGTTGGAACGGAATTGTATCCGGAATTTTGCCCATTGGATCGAGCTGTGAAAGTTCATATATGCGTGTTGCAACAGCCCTTTTTTCTTCCTTTACATTTTCAAGACCGTAAACGGTTCTTTCAAGTCTATCAAAATCCTCATAATTTTTAAGGACGTCCAAATCAAATGCCAAGTCAAAGGCTGCGTTTGGTTTATAGGAGGAGAAAATCCAGCGGACCATTTCCGGCTCATATACATCCAAAATTTCCTTTAATGTGATAACATTTCCCTTTGATGAAGAGATTTTACCGTTGAAACCCTTTATACCTATATTATCATAAGGGATATAGACAGGAGGCTCCTTCTCAAAAACCTTTTTTACGATGATTGATGCGGTATCGCGGCTTCCACCGGCGGAGGAGTGATCGCGTCCGCCCGGTTCAAAATCTACATTTTCAAAGGCCCAACGCATAGGCCAATCGACACGCCATGGAAGTTTTAGGCGGTTTGAAGTTTCAAGGTTTTCAGTTCCTTCGTATCCGCATAAATCACATTTATAGGTAATATTTTTTGTTGCCTTATCATAGCCTGTAATTGTAATTCTGTCGCGATTACATTTTTCGCAATAGGTTGAAAGCGGAGCCCAATTTTCGCCAAGTTCCGAAGTTTTAAATTCTTGTAAGATTGATGCAATAGTATCCTTGTTGTCCATAACCTTTACAATTTCCGGATTATAAGTTTTTGAACGATACTTTGTATTTTGGTAAATAAATTCTACATAGTCAATTCCTACACGTGGTAAATCCTTCTCAAAAACTTTTTCATTATGTTCTGCGTAAGAAGAATATTCACCGAACGGGTCAAACACATCAACGATAGGTTGGAAAAGGAGTTCCTTTAGCTCCTCTTGCTTTGGCATATTTGCAGGAACCTTACGAAAAGTATCGTAATCGTCCCAAGAATAAATAAAGCGGACTTTTTTACCCCTTTGCATTAAAGCGCGAGCCACCAAATCAACAGTGATTACTTCACGAAAGTTTCCAAAGTGAACTACACCCGATGGGGTGATACCGCTTGCAACCGTATAAGTATCTTTGTTCCCCTTTTCACGAATGATTTTGTCGGCTGTGATATCCGCCCAATGAAAACTTTTTATATCTGACATTTTTTACCTCTATAAAATTACTATATTGGATATAATATATTTTGCCTTTGTGTTATAGTCAAGGAATAAAACTCGCTTTAATATAAATTTGTTGACTTTTTATTTTATTTGTATATATTTATAATTTTTTACATTAACAAATTAAAGGTTACAAAATGAAATCTTCAAATTCAAAGATTATATTTGATATTATTTTAGGAGGATGCATTCTTTCTGCTGTGGGTGCAGGAAGCGTTATACTTCCTTTTCAATTATTTAAAATATATAATTCCGCCATTTCCAATACAACTATAAAGGAAGGCAGTATTTTAAGATCTGAAACAATATCAAAATTTAAAAATGACAATTATATATCTACTGTTAAAAAAGTGGTGATTGATACAAATAATAACGGTATTGAGGATAAAGAGGATTTAGTAATAAACGGGACTTTATTTTCCCTTTCCGAAGCGACAAAGGGCAGAACCGTTCTATTTTTACAAAATAATATTATGAAGAAACCTCTTGCTATAGAAAATGAAAACGGCGATTTTGAAATAAAAAGCACTCCATCCGAAATTTTCAGAACAGATCTTTATAAGAAAAGAGAAAAAGATATATTGAAACTTGATATAGAACTATACAATAAAATATTTAACAAACAAAATTCAAAGTAATATGAAAATAAATAAAACAAATATAGAATTATTATCTATTACCGGAGCCGGTATTTTGGCCGTAATACTTTTAAGTTATAAGTTAATCAGCAGTTATAACGAAGAAACAACCAGACTTATTTCAGAATCCGGTATAAAGGAAACCGAAGTTTTAAAGTATGAAACAGAAATAGAATATATAAAAATCGGAGATAAGACAAAAAGAATTGTTAAAAAATATGTAACCTTAGATACAAATAATAACGGATATGAAGACACTAACGACGTTATTGTAGATTCAAATATGTTTGATTATTTCTTGCCGGAAAAAGGTAATAATGTTTTATACATACAAAACAGCAGGGATTTAATACCTCTTGCCCTTCAAAACAGTAATGGTTATTATAATTTGATAAATAAGCCTTCCGAATTTTACGGTAAAAAGGCCGGTGAACTTGATGAACAGCTATATGATATAATAAATAAACAAAATAAATTGAGGTAAAAAGATGAAAAAAACCGATATATTTTCTATCTCCATAGGAGCTACATTTGCTTTGTTATTGGGTGGAATAATACTTTCATATAATAATATGGTAAATGCATCTGTAAAATCATCTGAGATAAAAGAAGCTAAAATAGTGAAATCCGTATGTAATGAAGATATTAATGAAAGTATGTATGACAAAATAAATAAAAAATACCCTTTGATGTTTAAGGAAGTAGCAGTTAATAAATATATAACCATAGATTCAAATAACAATGGTATTAAAGATGATAATGATATAGTATTTGAAGGGCATTTTTCCACTAATTTACCACGAAACGGAAAAGTTTCATTTTTTAACGATATACCTTCTGAAATTAAAGAAACAAAGGACTTAAAAAATATTAAGGGTATGCCTAAATATATAGTTGCAAATAATAAATTATATGTTTATTTACCGGAAGAAGGCAGCAGTATGTTATATTTAAACAATGAAATCAATCCTGTTCCTCTTGCCGTGAAAAATCAAAACGGGAAATATGATATACTAAATCTTCCATCAAATATATACGGTAAAAAGGCTAAACTGCTTGATGAACAGTTGTATGATATAATTGAGAGGAAACAAAATTTAAGATAATTAAAAAGCCCCGTTTTTGGCGGGGCTGTTTTTTTTATTCTTTGATGATTGGGTCAAGTTCACCGGACTCATATCTTTTTGCCATATCAAGAAGTGATATAGGTTTGATTTTGTCGGCATGAC
>CAZHAL010000066.1:0-4934 GCA_964530355.1 uncultured Bacteroidales bacterium
ATAATGAGATTGGCGAACATCAATTAAAACTTCTTGCAAACGGAATTGCTCAGACGGAAGCTTTGATGAAAGGTAAAACCAAAGCGGAGGCAGAGGAGGAATTGAGGGCGCAAGGAATGAGTGATGCCGAAATTCAAAAACTTTTACCATATAAGGAATTTACAGGAAACAGACCTTCAAATACATTTTTGATTAAGCGGATAACGCCGGAAACCTTGGGAATGCTTGTTGCATTTTATGAGCATAAGACTTTTGTAGAGGGTGTTTTTTGGGATATAAATTCGTTTGACCAGTTCGGTGTGGAGCTTGGAAAACAGCTTGCAAAAAATATTGTTCGTGATTTGAAATCCGATGAAATGATAACCTCGCACGATTCCTCCACAAACGGGCTTATCAATATGGTGAAAACTTTGCGTGAAGAATTATAAAAATTAACTCCCAAGCGGGAGTTTTTTTATATCTTTAATTTAGTTTTTAATTTTTCAAATTCGGCATCAGTCACATCAAGTGCGTTAGGATTTGGTGTGGTTAAGGAGCAAATCAAATCGCATGGGATAAAGCCGTTTGCCTCCCTAAAATTCATAATGTTTGCGTGGGGACCTGCGACCTCCACAAAATTGTATTGTGAAAGAACCTCTTCCGGAACTTTACTTACATCAATCATTGTATTATTCATTGATATAATTCCGACAACGGGGCATTTGTATTTATCTACACACATATAAGAAGTGGCAAAGCCGGCACCGCTGTGAAGTTTCGCCCTTAATATATCATAAAGTTTATTTGATTTAGAAAGGGAGCGGGAGTATCCGTCCTTATACCCAATATTAAGAACGGCGATTTTCATATTTTTCTTTGCCCTCCAGCCACCGAAGTAGCCGATTTTTTCGCCCTTTTTAACCTCTCTTATTTGCAAAATTTTCGCATAAACGGAGATGACACTTTCCATTTCACGGAGCATTCCGTAAATACCATAGCCGACACGGACCATATCAAAATGGTATTCGGTTGGAAGGCGGAAACTTCCACCTGTTGCGGAAAGGGAGCAAGGACGGTGAGGTAAAAGGGAGGTAAACTTTTTAAACCGTTCAATTTGTATTACATTCGCCCTATCCTTTTTATTATAGGAGCTGAGAAGATGGCTTACATACAAAACTATATCCAGATTGCCGGTGTAGGTTTCCCAATTTTCGGAAAGTTCGACAACCTCCTTTTCCGATAAACCGGTGCGGTTCATTCCCGTATCAAAATGGATTGCGGTTTTCGGCTTTTTCTTATATTTCGCAGATGCGTCATTATAATATTTAAGTTGTTCCAAATTTACGCATATAGGAATTATTTCATTTTCAATAAATGTTTTTGCCTGTCCATTTTGGACACCGGAAAATGTATAAATGTTATAACCCTTACCCAAAATATCTTTTATCCTTAATGCCTCAATAATATCCTGTGTAAAATAGTTCTCAATTTTATTTTTTTTGAAAACGGGAATTGCCCGTGAAAGGTCAAAGCCGTAAGCGTTGGATTTAACAACTACACCAAGTAAGTCCCCAAACTTTTTTAGTGCGAATTTCACATTTTTATCAAGTGCGGTTGTATTAAAAACTCTTATTAAATCAAAATTTTCCAGATGTTGCATTTTTTCTCCTTTGTTATAAAAACTATAATATACTTTTTGGGGGAAATAGACAAGACAAAAGTTTCTATTGATAACTGTTCTTTTTTCCTATAAAATATAATAATTACAATCAAAGGAAGAAAAATGAAGTTATCTGAAATTTTAAACGGTGTTAAATATACCTCTGTTAATTTTAATGAAAATATAGATATTCTTGGAATACAAAATAATTCATCAAAAATAAAACCATCTGATATGTTTGTTGCGATAAAGGGGATAAAGTTTAATGGTGCGGATTTTACCCATAGTGCAATTTCAAACGGGGCGGTTGCAGTAATTACAGATAATGATAACAAAGGAAATATTGATACGGCAAAATATCCGTCCGTGCCATTTATATTTGTTGATAATATAAGGCTTGTCGAATCGCAACTTGCAAATATCTTTTACCCACATAAGCCGGAGCATATTTTGGCGGTCACGGGGACAAACGGGAAAAGCTCCATTGTAAATTTCCTTCGTCAAATGTGGAACTTCATAGGTATAAACGGCGCAAGCATAGGAACTGTCGGAATACAGACCTCCAATAATGTAGGGGAGAAAAGTTTGACTACCCCTGATGCTATTGATTTACATAAAAATTTGGAAAAACTTGCAAATGCCGGAATTACAAATATTGCCCTTGAAACATCATCACATGGAATTTCTCAACATAGGGTTGACAGTATTAAAATAGAGGCGGCTGGATTTACAAATATTTCAAATGATCATCTTGATTATCACAAGGATATTGATGAATACTTTAATGCTAAACTTAGGCTTTTTTCCGAACTTCTTGATAAAGACGGGGTTGCGGTTGTAAATATTGATGAAGACAGAGCAAATAAAATTATTGATGTTTGTAAATCTCGGGGTATAAAAACTATTACTTATGGCAAAGGTGAAAATGCGGATATAAGACTTTTGAAATATGAAATTGAAAATCAATCACAAAAGGTAGAAATTTCCGTATTTGGGAAAGTGTATAATCTTACCCTTAATCTTATCACAGAATTTCAAGTTTATAATTTTATGTGTGCCTTAGGTTTATTTATAAGTAATGTCGGGGATGATTGGGAAAAGGTTTTGCCTTATTTATCACAACTTCAAAATGAACGTGGCAGAATCGAATATGTTGGAACATCGCCGAACGGGGCAAAAATATTTGTGGATTTCGGGCATAACGGTGACGGGCTTAAAAAACTTTTGACCGAATTCAGACCTTATGTAAAACACAATCTTATTTGCATTGCAGGGTGCAGTGGCGACAGACCGGACATTCGCCGTATTGAAATGGGGCAAGTATTAAATGAATATGCGGATACTGTTGTCATAGTTGATGATAATCCAAGAAGTGAAGATCCTAAACATATAAGGGATTTGCTTTTTGCAAATTGTCCAAAGGCTACTGTTATCCCGGACAGATACAAGGCGATTGAGGAGGTAATTGATACATCCCGTGATTGGGATAGTATTATAATTTGCGGGACTATGTATGAAAAGGATAAAGAGTTTATAAGAAAGAAACTTAATCCTCATTCTATGCATCTTCACGAGCTTCTTAAATCTTCGGGATTTGATATAGAAGGGATTCCGGCAACTCCTATTTACAGAGTATCCTCCGATTCAAATACCATTATTGACGGCAGTATTTTTATCGGTATAAAGGGCTTTACCGTCAACGGTGCCGATTATACTTATAATGCTATACTTAACGGGGCAAAAGCTGTTATTGTAGAGGAAGGTTATGAGTTTGATGAGAAAACCAAAAACCTTATAAATGAAAAAAATATTGTTGTTGTAAAAGTTCAAAATACAAGGCGTGCATTTGCAGATGTTATATATAATTTTTACAATAAGACTCAGCCTGATACCATTGTTGCAATCACAGGAAGCAGTGGAAAGTCGTCTGTTGTTGACTTTACCCGCCAGATTTGGGCTTTGCTCGGACTTCCGGCTATAAGTTCCGGCACAATAGGGCTTATTGCTGAAAATGTGTATTCGAAAAAGCAAATTATAAAGTATAGTGATGCGGATTATACAACTCCGGTTAATGGGGAAGTTTACAAATTCTTAAAATATTTTAAGGAAAAGGGTGTTAACAATGCGGCGATAGAGCTTTCGTCCCATGGGCTTGACCAACTTCGTATGGAAAATATAAAGATAAAGGCGGCGGGATTTACCAACCTTGGAACCGATCATGTTGATTTTTACGGAAGTCCGGAAAAGTATCTTTATTCAAAATCGAAACTTTTCCGTGAAAATTTATCCGCTGACGGTGTGGCGGTGTTAAATGCGGATATACCGGAATATGACTATCTTAAAAAGATTTGTGATGACAGAGGAATAAAAGTTTTATCCTATGGTAAAAACGGAAAAGATCTTAAAATCATATCGCAAAAAATTTCACTTACCGGACAAGAAGTAGAAGTAGAATTATTTGGAAAATCTTATCATTTTGATTTGAAAATTTTGGGTTCGTTCCAGCTTTACAATCTTCTTTGTGCATTGGGAATGGTTGCCGGCACTACAAATTCATGGCAAAATGTGCTTCCTTATCTTGGGGAGGTAAGAAATGCTATGGGACGACTTCAATATATGGGTGATACAAAAAAAGGTGCATCGGTTTATGTGGATTTTGCGTATAAGGGAGATGCACTTGTCAACACACTTAAAACTCTTCGTTCAATGACATCGAACAAAATTATTTGTGTATTTTCTACTTGTGGGGATGTGTATGAAACAAGACGCCGGCAGGAGCTTGGCGAGGCGGCGGAGGCTCTTTCCGATATTGCGATTTTAACCGATGACTCTCCACGATTTGAAGATGCGCAAAAAATTCGTGATGAAGTTATTGCCCATTGCCCAAAGGCGATTGAAATCAAAACCGGCAGGCGTGATGCGATTAAGAAGGCAATGGAGCTTGCGTCCTCCGGCGATGTGATTTTGATTGCGGGAAAGGGGCATGAGGATTATGTCACTATTGGGGATAAAAATATTCCATATACCGATCAACAAACGGTTATTGATTTGATAAAGGAAGGTATGTAAATACTTACCAATAAAAAAATATCCCCTCCGCGTTGAGGGGATAAATTTTTGCATCTCTACATTAAATATCAAGGTTTACAACATTTAATGCGTTTGCCTGTATGAAATCACGACGTGGTTCAACAATGTCGCCCATAAGGGTGGAGAAGACTTCGTCCGCCTCCGCAGAATTATCTGCCTTTACTTGAAGAAGGGTTCTTGAATTTGGATCCATTGTTGTTTCAAA
>CAZHAL010000067.1:0-4900 GCA_964530355.1 uncultured Bacteroidales bacterium
TGCAATTTCAAAAACAATCTAATTGTTTGAAATGTATCAAAGGCCCTCCGTTTGGGGGGCTTTTTTTTATTGCCCAGAGTGGGCACAAGATGAAATGATGCATTATAAAAAAACTCCCCAACAAAAAGGGGAGTTTAGCTGTAACCACTTTGAAACAAGTTTTATTTAACTTTATAAAGTTTTGCACAGTGATAACAAAGTTCATTGTTGAACTTTGTTGTATTGGAGGAGTGGGAAGCTTTTCCATCACCACCATTTTGAACATAAAATGTATGATAATTTTGCTTGATTTCATATTCTACACACCAACTTCCATCATCGTCCTCATCTTCTTCAATACAATTGTTATAATCAGAATATCCTGTCACGGCTATTTGATGACTCCAACATTTGTTGTTTATAGAAAATAATCCACCTACACCACCATAGTCATTTGTATTAGGTTGTGTAAATCTATCTCCACCACAAGATGAATATTTATCTTCAGCACCGCCGAGACCACCTTGCTCTCCACCGCCGGTTCCGCCTCTGCCATCATCATGATTACCTGCACCACCGATATAATTTCCGGAATTACCGCCATTAGTTCCTCTTTTTCCAGTATCATCATCACCACCACCGCCACCGGCACCTATACCACCACCGTAGCCACCTTGGGAACTTACACCGTTATAATTAGAATAACTATTTACACCAGCAACAGCACCACCGCCACCGCCGGCAATATAAGTTGTTCCGCCTATTGTAGCCCATGATCCACCGCCACCACCGGTTGCAGAAGATGATTGTGATCCGGGCGAACCATCCGCACCACTTGCAATAGTGTAAGATGTATTATTTTCAATTTTTATCAAATATTGAAGCTGGGCTCCATATCCTTGGCGTATAGAACCTTCCTTTAGGTAATATAAAGCACTTCCATTAAATACCGGGGTTCCACCATTACCACCACCAAGAACCAGGAGGTAAAATCCGGGTTGTAAAGTTCCAGATGCATATTCACCTCCTGTTGTAAAATCTACTACTTTATAGTCTACTGTGCTTACAGCAGTGCAACTGGATGAGCCGACATCTGAGTATTCCCACTCTCCACAAGAAATACATTGTCTTCCGTTGGAATAGGTGTTTGCCGGACATTGTTGGCACAAATAGACCTGGGCTCCTGTGCCGGTAGCAATGGCGAGAGAGCCTGCCAGTGTTAAGTATTTTATTTTTTTGTTTTTCATTTATTTTCTCCTTTTTGTTTATTGTTTATTTTAATAATGAATCATTTCATTTTGTGCGCCGCCCGGCCCCCGAACCCTTCGGGCGGGCGCACATGAGCTCGCTTTTTTATTGTTAATTTTTTCATAGATTTCCCTCCTCCTTTTGTTATGAATGATTTACTATTTGCATCGAATATGAACCCGAAGGACAGGTCGATACCGGTATAGGCACTGAACCCGTAGGGCATTTTATTTCGCAGTTTCTGTCGGTTGAGTTATATTTCATATATGTTGAATTTTCACATTCGCAGGTATTTCTGGTCGCATTATATTTTGCAGCGAAGGCGTTAGAGCAGTATTCTCCGCTCCTCGGAACGCAATATTTAGAAAGTATGTCTGTAAGAGATGCCTTTGCTGACAGACTTATCAGCATACATGGTAGCATTATTAAATATCTTTTTTTCATATTTTTTCCTTTCGTAATATGTTTTTATCGGGAGGGAGGAAGCAGAAGACTATGAACCAAAAAAACAACTTCCTCCCGTAAAAAATTATGTGATTTACCGGTCTTTTTTAATATAAAAAGACAGTATATCTGTAAGATTTATTTTTAATATTTTCATACTTTTACCCTCCGTTTGTTTTGCGTTAATAAACACAAAAACATTGTTTCTGTTTATATAACCATATATAAAAGAACGGGGAGTTCGCAAATCAGTAATATCATTGATTCCTATGATCTTTAAGAATATGTTGACATATTCTCTGGACATACATCATAAGCTCCCCAAACACGCGGGGATATGACTTGTTTTTATGGTGCTATTTGTTGTAGCACGGTTGATATTACTAAGGGCTTGCGACAGCCCGCACCATATATGGTACTTGTCCGGATTAAAATCCAGACATAATTTCATGATATTATAAATGGAAATTATTGTAAAGAAGTTTTTAAATTTATTTCTTTTTCAGATGTGATTTCAAGGGTCTTATTTTTTGATGTTAAGCCCTTTGTAATTATTATATTTGATTTGGGAATTTTTAATTCTTTGGATAAAAATTTTATCAATGCTTCGTTTGCTTTGCCGTCAATGGGTTGGGCGGTGATTGCGATTTTGATTGCATCGTCAAAGCTTCCGCAAATTTCGTTGCGTTTTGCATTTGGTTGAAGGTGTATTTTTAGTATTTGTTTTGGCATTAGTATTCTGCCTTTTCGAAGTAAAGGCCTGATGCCGGGGCGGTTGGACCTGCTTTGCGTCTGTCCTTTGCTTCTAAAATATTGATGAATTGTTGTTCGGTTAATTTGTGGCGACCTACCATTTCAAGGGTGCCGACAATGTTTCTGACCTGGTGATGAAGAAAGGATTTTGCATTGACCCTTATTTCAATCAAGTCGTCGTTTCTTTTTACACTTATTTCATCAAGGGTTTTTACCGGTGATTTTGCCTGGCATTCGGCGGCACGGAATGATGAAAAGTCGTGAAGTCCGACCAGGTTTTGTGCGACCTTATCCATAAGTTTGCTGTCAAGCGGGTGGTATACCCACCATACCCTTTGATTATCAATTATAGGACGAGTAGGGCGGTTTAGGATTTTGTATATGTAGTAGCGTTTTTTACAACTGAACCTTGCGTGGAAGTCGTCAGGGACCTTTTCTACGTTTAAAATTGAAATATCCTCGTTTTCGGATTGAAGATGAAAGTTTGTTGCCATAAGGATTTTATAGGGCTCATATTCCTTTGAAAGTTCGATATGTGCGGGCATACGAATCGCGTGGACGCCGGCGTCGGTGCGACCTGCGGAATAGCATTCGGTATTTTCGCCACAGAATTTGAAGATTGCGTTTTGGATGGCACCTTGGACGGACGGGCTGTCGTCTTGGATTTGCCAGCCGGAATATTTTGTGCCTATGTATTCAATTTCAAGTTTATATTTTGTCATTCAGGTTTTTGCCAATTTCAAATTTATATCCGTTTATAAAAGCCTTTGTCGGAAGAGGATTTCCGCCGGGTTTTTGAAGTTCTTCTATTTTTATAATACTTCCGTTACCGCAGGCGATTTGTAAATCCTTTGTTAAGATAGTTCCTGCCGGTTTGTCGGTAGTTTCATTTATAACTGATGTTTTTAAAACCTTTATTTGAATATCCTTATGGGTAAAGTATGCCTTTGGTGCCGGCATAAGGGCGCGGACAAGGTTGTGGATTTGTTTGGCGTTGGTTTCCCAGTTGATTTTTGCCTCTGTCTTATCCAGTTTTGGGGCGAGGGTGAAATTATCCCCTTGTTTTTGTGGGGTAACAGAATCCTTTTTTTCAAGGTATTCCAGTATCATTTTTGCACCAAGTTCGGACATTTTATCTTCTAATTCGCCGTAAGTGATATTGTCATCAATTTCAATTTCTTCCTTTAAAAGCATATCGCCGGTATCCATACCTGCGTCCATTTTCATAATAGTAATACCGGTTTTCGAATCGCCGTTTAAAATTGAGCGTTGTATCGGGTTTGCGCCTCTTAAATCAGGAAGAAGAGAGGCGTGGATATTTATACAACCGAGTGGTGGAATATCAAGAACCGACCCCGGAAGTATTATTCCATAGGCCGCAACTATTATCATATCCGGATGAAGATTTTTTAGATTTTCTACTGTTTTATCTTTCTTGAAATTTTTTGGTGTGAAAACAGGGATGTTAAGTTTTTCCGCGGTTATATGGACCGGTGATTTTGTCAGAATCATTTTTCGGCCTTGGGGTTTCGGTTCCTTTGTATAAACGCCTATGACATTATATTTTTGTGTTAAGTTTGAAAGTGCGGGAACGGAAAAATCCGGTGTGCCCATAAAAACTATATTCAATTTTACTTCCTAAGTTTCATTTTTTGTAATTTTTTTGATACGAGTCGTTTTTTAAGCGGACTGAGGTAATCAATGAAAAGTTTACCGTCCAAATGGTCAAGTTCGTGTTCGATACAGCGGGCAAGTAAGCCGTCCGCCTCTAATGTTACGGATTTTCCGGTTTCATCAGTGTAGGAAATGGAAATTTGTTTTGGGCGTTCGACTTCGTAATAAATTGTCGGAACGGAAAGACACCCTTCCTCCTTTTTACATAAATCCTTTGATACGGAAAGTATTTTCGGATTTATGATTTTTATGTATCGTTTTGAAGGGGCAGGTTGTTTTTCCTCTCTGGCGATTGTTTCGGCATCAATTATAATTACCTTTTTCAAAAGACCGATTTGCGGACCTGCAAGACCTATGCCGTCAAAATTTTGCATAAGTTCCGCCATAGCGTCGAATGTTTGCAAAAGTTCGTCCGTAATTTCTTCAACCTTTGTGGTAGGTTGTCGCAAAATAGGGTCCGGTTCTATATACAAAGTTATAGTTTTCTTATTCTTTTTTAAATCTTCCATTTTATAAATCTTTCTGTTATTATATTGATATTATTTAATATAAAAGGAAAAGTTTAAAATGACAATAGTTTTTATTTCTTTGAGTGTGGGATTTTTTATTGCCACGGTTTATTTATTTTTGAAAAATCAAAATTTGCTAAGGGAGAATTTCCGGCTTTCGATTTCTTTGGAACAAGAAAGGAAATCCGTTGATGCGAAAATTTCTGAAATTACCAAAGTAAAGGAAGAATTTTCACGCGAATTTGAAAATATATCAAACAGGATTTTGAAAATACAAAGGGAGGATTTTGATA
>CAZHAL010000068.1:0-4886 GCA_964530355.1 uncultured Bacteroidales bacterium
CTGCTTACAGCACTTGGATTGCGCCACTTGATTTTGACAAGATTGATCTTGATACGTTATATATTGTTTCACCAACAAGATTTATTGCAGATTGGGTAAAAAGGAACTACTTCTCTTCTATATTATCTGCGGCACAGGAAATAAATCCGGAGGTTAAAAATATCGTCATCACGGTAGGTGTAAAAAAAGTTGATGCGCCGGTTGTTATTCAAGATGAAATTCAAAAGGCCGAGCAAAAAGTTATCAATGTTGAAAGTTCTGTTCCTTCTTTGGATATAGGTGTGAAGGTTTCTCAAAAATATACTTTTGATAATTTTGTGAAGGGTGCGACGAACAGTTTGGCATTTGCAAGTATTCAAAGGGTGTTGAGCGATGAAAATGTTTCATTTAATCCTTTGTTTATACATTCGCCATCAGGATTTGGAAAAACTCATTTGCTTAATGCCTTTGTAAATGAGATGGAAAAAATAAATCCTCATAAAAGCATTATTTATATTTCCGCCGATAAATTTATGTATTCATTTATCAAGGCTTTGAAGGAAAATGATACATATCGTTTTAAGGAAAGTTTTAAATCTGCGGATATACTTGTTATTGATGATTTGCATTTCATTGTCGGTAAAGAATCAACGGCAAAGGAATTATTTCATATAATTGAAGATTATATCGTGAACGGAAAGCAAGTGATTATGGTTTCGAATAGTTCTCCGTTTATGATGGAAGGTTTGAACGATAATTTGAAGTCAAGAATTTCAAGCGGGTTGGTTGTTGATATTCAACCTGCGGACTTTGCTCTTCGTTCGGAAATTGTTAAAGTAAAGGCGAAGGCTTTGGATTTAGTTTTGGCTGATGGAATTGGTGATTTTATTGCAAGTAAGATTACAACATCAATTCGTGAAATTGAAGGTGCGCTCAACAGAATTTCCGCACATACAATTTTGATGAATGAAGTTCCTACACTTTCAAATATAAGGAAAATTTTGGCTGATATTTTGGCGGTGAATTCCAAACCTTTGACTATTGAAGATATTAAAAAGGTTGTTGCCGAAAAGTGGTCTGTTTCCGTTTCTGATATTGATTCGGAAAGAAAGCAAAAGGAAATTGTTATTCCGCGTCAGGTTGCGATGTATATTGCGAAAAATTTAACATCAAAAAGTCTTCCTGAGATTGGCAAATCGTTTGGCGGTCGTGACCATGCGACTGTGATTTATGCTGTGCGTAAAGTGCGTGAGCTTATGACGGTTAATCCGAAAATGGAACTACTTATCAATGATGTGGAGCGTGAGTGCAGTGCATTATAAGTTTTAAAGTTTGAGGAGAGAGAAATAAAAAATCCTTAGGTTGAGAGAGCTAAGGATTTTTTTATGATTTGTTTTATACTATTTTTTATGGTCTGTCCTCTTCTGATTCTTTACACATAGAAGCATAAGAGCTGTTGGTTATGATAGCCGCAGGGTGGCTGTCCGGACCAAGCTGTATATAATAACTTGGAGTTTGAACATTTACAGGTGCAGCGTAAGCAGGATAATATGGATTTGGCTGATTTCCGGCGCCGGTTACAGTAGTTGATTCCATTTGTGTTACTATCTTTGCTTCGTGTTGAAGATGTGAATATTTCTTACAATAGTCCTTGATAAATTCAGCTGGGGTGACAGTCTGTGTTCCCTTATCAGTTGTGACAGTTATAAAGTTAGCTGATATGAATATGTAATTGCTGTTCTTGTCGTCATCTTTGTTCTTACCCTTTTCAGCCTTTACCAAACGAGCAGCCAGGTTGGTTGCGCATTGACGAGCAGTTGCCGAATCGTGAACTGCTATTGAAATTTCAGTTATAGTTGTAGTGTTCTTGTCACAGCATAGGGAAGATGTTCCGTCACTGCATTTAGCCTTATTTTTATATGTGTCAGAGTTTAGTAATTCCAATGCAACCTTAGCGGATTTTTTAAATTCTTCCAATACAGCGGTATAAGTATTATCGTTACGAGATACATTTGAATCCGGGTATTGTGCAAGTATTTGTAATTGTTCGCCAAGTGTCGATTTGATACATTTGATGTATTCTGTTGTATCCAATGTGTATTTTAGGCAGGAGTTGATAACTGCGTAGTTTGTAGAGGTGCTTGCATAATTGCCGGTTGCCGCAGCAATTTCGGTTCCCTCTAATGCACGGTCGGCGGTAAGGACAGCCTTTGTCACACGTTGGGTTAAATCGTTGATTTGTTGGTTTTGTCCTCCGAATAGTGAAGAGGTGGAGGAATTTCCTGACATCAAACTTAAAATATTATTATTGCCGGTTGTATTTTTGAAATCGTCGCAAGAGTAATCGTCGCCACTGTTTTCTACTATTAAGCCGTTTTCATCAAACTTTGGTCCGCCTGATGTAAAGGATATGGCTGATACGCCGGCGCAACGTGTTTGGCATGAAGTTTTAAGTCCGCCTATTTCCGTTTCAATTTCGTTTATTGTTTCGGTAAGTTTGTTTTGGACTTCGTAAAGGGTGTTTATTTTGTCTTGGGAAATGGCACCTGTTACTTCGTCATCTGCGTTTAATGCCTCTAATTCCGAGATAGAGTTTGCGAGTGTTGAACGGCTTTGGGTCAGGATATTAAGTGCGTTTGTAAGTTCACTTTTTACATAAGATTCCTTTGTATCGCGGGTGCAACGGAAGTCGGTTGTTTCTTTATACTTGCTTGCATTTATATAGGATTTTGTTTTTGCATCCATAATGCCGGTTGAAAGTCCGTATACCGTTACGGTCGGTATTGTTGTAAGTCCGGAATTTGTGTTGGATGAATTTGATACCTTTTCAATGCCAAGCAAGTTGAAAAGTTTTGATGTGTGGGTTTTTGCGGAGGATATATCCTTTTTTACTGCACTTAAAATATTATTGTATTTTACATTAGGTTTGTTGTTGCGGGCATCAATTTGAGCCTGTTTCTGGCGGGCAAGTTCGGCTTGTTTTGCCTGTTCTTCAAGTTGGGCCTGTAACTTTTGTTGTTCAAGTTTGTTTTGTGCCTCTATCTGTGCCTGTTTAGCCTTTGCATCGGCTTCGGCCTGGGCAGCCTTTACCTGGGCGTCAGCAGCAGCCCTTTCAGCAGCAGCCTTATCAGATGCGATTTTTGCTTCCTGTTGTTTAAGGGCGATTTCGTGTGCCTGATCCTTTGCATTTAGGGATGCTTCGACCTGATCAGCGTATGATTTTGCAAGTCCTGCGATGTAGCTGGCGCATGTGTAAGGGAGGTATGCCCCTGATGCTTTCAGGCAACCGTAGGCAAGGTTTCGATTTGATATTTCGTCGATACAGCTTCCTTCGGCTTCACAATTTGCGGCGAAACAATCGTATATAATGCCTTCACATCTTGCGGTGGAGGTTGATTTGTTGCAACGGGCAAGGATGGCAGGGCATTTGTCCGCGCGTGTTGTAAATGTTAGGGTTTCCGGGGAAAAGTCGTTAAGGCATACCAAACAATTTGTAGGGATAGTCTTTTTTTGGTTTTTATTTTTGCCCTTTGCCGGTGCGGCGAAAATGTGTGTGGAAACACAAAGGCCGGTGATTGCCAATAATGAAAATTCAACAATGTGTGTATAAAACTTTTTCAATTTTTCCCTCTTCATATTTATATAGTATACTATATTTTTTGGAGGTTGTAAAGTGTGATTATGGATAAAAAAAAGGGGCGGATTTGCCCCCTTTGATTTTTTTTTGAAGTTGTAGTTTATTATTTTTTTGCGCCAACAACGATTTTGATTTTTGTTTTTGGGGCAACGGCTACTTTTTTTACATCTTCCTTTTTTACCATAGGAATGATTTTTGCAACTTCTACTTTTTTAACTTCTTTTTTAGCAACCGGTTTTGCAGCCTTTACAGCTTTTTTTGCAACAGGTTTTGCAGCAACTGTTTTTTTAGCAGGAGTCTTTTTCGCAACAGCCTTTTTTGTTGCAGGTTTTGTAGCAGGTTTTTTAGCAACAGGTTTTGCAGCTTCTTTTTTAACAGCAGGTTTTGCAACTTTTTTTGCAACAGATTTTTTTGCTGTTTTTTTAGCAGGTGATTTTTTTGCAACAGCCTTTGCCTTTACAGATGGTTTTGCTTCATGTGTAAGTTCATAAAGTTTTGTTGCTTCGTCCCAGATTTGTAAATCTTGATTTTCTGGGCAACCGCGATTTAACCAAATGAAATATGCAGACTCTTGTATATATTCTTTTTTTGAAACCATGTTCTCTCTCCTTATATTATAAATTAAATTTGTATTTTAGTTACTAACACAAAATTTAGTATAACATATCATTTTTAAAAAGCCAGCTATTTTTTAAATTTTTATATCCTTGAATTTTTAGGAATGCTAATGTATACTTTTAAGGGTAAAAGAAAGGATGAAAAAAATGGAAGTTAAAGATAAAAAAGAATTGCTTGATAACCTAACAAAATCTAAATCATCATTTGCCGTTAATATGTCAAAGGGACATAGCGTTATGCCAAAGGCTGATGGTAAGCAACTTATCGTTGGTAAGAATATAAAACTTTCCGGTGCGATTGATGTTTGTGAAAGTTTGGTTGTTGAGGGCACTTTGGAGGCAAATTTAACAGGTGCAAAATATCTTGATATAGTTTACGGCGGAAGTTTTACCGGAACCGCAGAAGTTGATGAAGCTCATATCAGTGGTGTTTTTGATGGAACTTTGACTGTTACCGGAGTTTTATATGTTTATGAAACAGGTGATGTCAGAGGAAAAATAAATTATGCAAACCTGATTGTTGAAAAGGGTGGTATTTTAAAGGGAACACTTAAAAATATTGATAACAAACCAAAGACTGTTTTGGATTAGAAAATGTTGCCGTCTTAACTCAGTTGATAGAGTGCTAAATTCGTAATTTAGAAGCCGTGGGT
>CAZHAL010000069.1:0-4829 GCA_964530355.1 uncultured Bacteroidales bacterium
GTGCAGCCTTCTTCTGAATTATAGGAAACACCCATTTTCATAAGCATATCTGCCCAGCCCATAACGCCAAGGCCGATTTTTCTGTTATCTTGAACCATTTTTGCAATTTTTTCAAGCGGGTAATTATTTGCGGCAATAACGTTATCAAGGAAGTGAATAGCCAGTCTTGTAACGTCTTTTAGCCTTTCCCAATTAATTGTGTTTTTGCCTGAAACATCTTTATCAACCATTTTTGAAAGGTTGATAGACCCTAAATTACAAGCTTCATAAGGAAGCAAGGGAACTTCACCACAGGGGTTTGTTGATTCGATGTCGCCAATTAGGGGGGTGGGGTTGTCTTTGTTCATTTTATCAATGAAAATAACCCCGGGTTCTCCTGAAGACCAGGCGCCTTTTACAATCATATCAAAAATTTCTTTTGCTTTTAATTTTTGAACGGGCTGCTTGGTGTTTGGATGAATAAGTTCGTAATCTTCATCCTTTTCAAGGGCTTCCATAAATTTATCGGTGATTGCAACTGAAATATTAAAGTTATTCAGCCTGGTTAAATCGCTTTTGCAGTTAATAAATTCTAAAATATCCGGGTGGTCAATTCTTAAAATACCCATGTTGGCGCCGCGCCTTGTGCCGCCTTGTTTTACGGCTTCAGTTGCTGCGTTAAATACTTCCATAAAGCTTACAGGGCCGCTTGATACACCCATTGTTGAGTGCACAACATCATTTTTAGGTCTTAATCTTGAAAAAGAAAACCCTGTGCCGCCGCCTGATTTATGAATAAGCGCCGTATTTTTAATGGTTTCAAAAATTCCTTCCAAACTGTCTTCCACAGGAAGCACAAAGCATGCGCTCAATTGCCCGAGCTCTCTGCCTGCGTTCATTAAAGTTGGTGAATTGGGCATGAAATAAGCGTTTGCAATCATATCAAAAAATTCTTTTTTTGAAGTGTTAATTTCAGCTTCATCTGCCCCGAAAGTTTTATCTGCTTCCGCAATAGTAAAAGCTACACGTTCAAAAAGTTCTTTTGGGTTTTCGGTTACATTTCCCTTAACATCCCTTTTTAAATATCTTTTTTCAAGCACCTTTTTTGCGTTTTCAGATAGATTAATTTCGCAATTTTCGTTCACCTTAAGAGTGTCCACTCAATACCTCCCGCTTACTAATTAAATAAAAAATCGTTTATGACATTATATCAAAAATACATTAAAAAAACTTGTTTGTTAAAGAATATTAAAACATAGCCATAAAGCTGATAATCTTTGTAAAATGAAAACCATAGAAATTGACATTAGAAATTAGGGTAGAAAATTATTAAAATGAACGTCGTTTATTTTAATGCGGAAAAATTTTACAGGCTTGCTTACGATTACTTAAATTATGAAAATAATTTAAAACAAGCCGAAAAATATATAAATATGGCACTAAAGGGTGATAAGCGCCATTTTAAAAGCATCGTTTTAAAGGGAAAAATTTTTCTTGCAAAAAATAATATAAAAGGTGCACTAAAGCTCTTTTTTAGGGCATATAAAATGAACCCGAAAGATTTTTCATGCCTTTTTTCGCTTGCAAAAGCTTATAATTTTGAAAATAAAAATGAAACCGCTCTTGAATTTTTGAAGAAAATTTCGCCTGAAAAAATTTCTGACGGGGATTTTTTAACCGAATACTATGATTTAAAAATAAATATTTTAGAAACCATTAACCAATATAAAAGGGTGCATAGAAACTCTGAACAAAGAGTTTATTATATGAACTTTTAAAATATTTAAAAATATGGTTAAATATAAAATATAGGTAACGCTATAGTTAAAATAGAGAACTAGGAAAAATAAGATATGAAAAAAGGTTTTACACTTGTTGAAGTGTTTTTAACTCTCGGCATTATAGGAATTATTGCCGCAATGACCATTCCGACAATGATTCATGTCACAAATAAAAAAGCAACTATTGAACAGTTAAAAAAAGCTGCATCAACCTTAAACCACGCTGTTTATAACGCTGTGGCACTTAACGGGGATGTTTCAAGCTGGAGATGGGAAGACGATGAAGGCGCACTTTGGATTATGCAAAACTTCATTACCCCAAGGCTTAACGTTGGGTTTATGTGCAGCGGAGATGTAGGAAAAACAAACAAAAACTGCAACTACAAAGTTACAGACCTGAAAGGCAATGCAGAAGAAATTGCATTAAGTTTTGACGCAAAAACAAGGGTGCTTTTAAACGACGGTGCTCTTATTGCTTTTACCGATAAATTTACTCAAGAAACAAGCGGGGATGATGAAGGCGAAGGTTCTTCGGATGATGAAGGCGAAGTATCAGGCGGCCCTTGCGTATACGGCGGTAATTTAAATGCTTTATGCGGAATCTTTATGATAGATGTTAACGGCGCAATGAGACCGAACATGGTTGGTAAAGATATATTCTTCTACGGGCTTCATTTAAACGGTTCCGTGCTTCCGTACGGCGCAAATGAATCTGAAGACTTTATTGAAATAGGATGTAAAAAAGGTGCAAGCGGAAGAACCTGCGCCGCAAAACTTATTAACGGCGGCTGGGATGTTTGCTATAACTGCGTAAATCCGTATCCTGTATATTTCTAAAATATTTGTGGTATCCTAAAAGTTGATGAACAACTGTACCGTAAATCAAATATTTGAAGAAATTGATAAAGCAGAAAAAATTCTTATAATATCCCATGTTAATCCGGATGGTGACACGTTGGGAACAATGTGTGCTTTAAAGCTTTTCTTAAAAGATAAAGCGGACATTTTGGTACAGACTTCCGCAAGTGTCGGGGTGCCTGAAACCTATAAGTTTCTGCCCGAAATAAACCTTGCAAAAAATTTGGATACGGTTGAAAACATCTACGACCTTGTTATAGCGGTGGATGTGGCTTCAATAGACAGAATTGTGCAAAAAGCAAGGTTCATTTTTGACAATGCCAAAATGACCGTAAACATTGACCACCACAAGACAAATAACGGTTATGCAAAGCTGAATTACGTTGAAGGAAATGCTTCAAGCGCGGGTGAGGTTTTATACAAAATTTTTAAAGAAAAAGATGTTTCTGTTTCAAAAGAAATGGCAGATTGCCTTTATGTTTCAATCTTAACCGATACCGGCGGGTTTAGGTATGAAAACACAACTCCAAAAACCCTTGAAATTGCGGCAAAACTTATAGAACTCGGTGCAGATAATGCCGAACTTACTAAAAAATGCTATAACAATAAGCCAAAAAATATGATTTTATTTCAGGCGGCTATTGTCTCAAAATCCGAATTTTTATTTGACAACAAAGTAGCATTAGCCATAATTTCAAACGGGGATATGAAAAAATATAATGCACTGAATGAATATACGGAGGGTATCGCTGAAACCCTCAGAACCATAAAAACCGTGGAAGTTTCTGCTGTTTTAAAAGAAAACGGCAGTCAAAATACAAAAGTAAGCCTTAGAAGCGATAATATTGACGTTTGCGAGGTTGTAAAAAAATTTAACGGAGGGGGTCACATTCATGCTGCCGGGTGCACAATTAAAAAACCGTTAAAAATTGCCCGGGAGCTGCTTATTTGTGAGATTGAAAGATGTTTAAACTTATAAAAGAGTACTTTTTTAACCTTATAGATAGTATTATTAACGAAGATTTTCCAAATGCTGCAGCCGAAATGGCTTATATGTTTGTTATCGGCATTTTTCCGTTTATGCTCTTTTTAACGGCAGTTTTCGGATGGCTTGGAAAACAATTTTTTATGACAAAGTTTTTGGCCGCCCTTTCAACCGTTGCCCCAAGCGATGTTATACGGCTGATAAATTCCGTTTTAAAAGAAGTAACTTTGTTCCAAAGCGGCGGAATTGTCGGTGTTATAGGCTTTTGCATAACATTGTTTTTGGCTTCAAATGCTATGGCTGTAATTGTTAAAGGGTTAAACCGTGCAAATAAAATTCAAGAAAACCGCCCGTTTTTGCAGGTTAGAATTTTATCAATTTTAATGGTAATTGTGAACACATTTTTCTTGTTTATTTCAATAAACCTGATTATCTTCGGAAAAGTTATTTTATACGTTATTTCGCCTTATCTTCATTTGCCGGATGAAGTTGTGAACACAATTTTGATTTTAAGGTGGCCGATAGCGTTTATATTGTTGTTTATCCTTGCTATGATTAACTATTACGTTCTTCCCGCAAGAGATTTCTCCCTTAAAAGAAAAAGCATTGTGCCCGGTGCTCTCTTTTTCTGCATATTTTGGTTGCTCGGCAGTTGGCTTTTTTCACTTTACGTTAATGAACTTGGCACATACAACAAGGTTTACGGAACGATCGGTATGTTTGCAATTTTAATGGTGTGGCTGTATTACACATCTTTTATTATGCTGATTGGCGGGGAAATTAATAACCAAACGCTTTATAAACTGACAAATAAAATGCAGGAAGATAGCCCGCAATAAATAGATTTAGAATATCTTTACAAAATGTAAAAATTGTCATAGAATTAACGAATGGTTGATTTAAGCGCAGATTATGAAGTAATGGGATACAGTGTCGGAGACACAAAAGCCGGCACCAAAATGGGGAAACTCCAGTTAAGAAACCTTAGCGATAATTCCACACTTAACTGCATTTTATGGGAAGAAACCATTAACCGTTTGGATTCAAAACTCTTTAGAACCGGAAATATTGTAAAAATCACCGGTGCAAGCTTTAATGAAAAGTTTAATAACTGCCTTGTAAGCAATATGGAAATCATTAAAGAAGCAGAGCTTGGGCTGGATAAAGAAACAAGAGACAACATTTTTAATAACATTTTAAGCATTATAGAAAATTTTAAAGACGAA
>CAZHAL010000070.1:0-4770 GCA_964530355.1 uncultured Bacteroidales bacterium
ATTGTCGAGTTTTTCGACGAAGGATTTGATTGATTCTTCTCTTGTGTTTTTCATTACAATCTCCTTTTAATTTTATTATATATCAAATTTAATATATAGTATAAATGATATATATTATAAAGTCAATGTATTTTATTGAAAAAAATTCTTTATCTATATATAATAAAGGAAAGGAATGAAATAATGGAAAAGTTGCCACCACATATTTTGAAAAAAGCGATTAAGGGTATTTCCTGTATCGGGCATCCTTTACGAATAAGGATCCTTGAATATTTGGATGTAAACGGAAGTGCCTCTGTTTCTGATATAACAAAGGGATTGAGGCAAGAGCAAATAATTATTTCCCAAAATTTAAAAAAACTTCGTGATACAAATCTTGTAAAAACAAATAAAAAAGGTGTATTCGTTTATTATGATATTTATGAAGAATATCCGGCAAGTATTTTTGTTTGTATAAGGAAACTTTATGCCCTTATAAGCAATAATGATAAATTTTTAAAGGATAATTTTAAACAATTATTACCGGTTGATTTTATGATTATGGTTGCAAATCAAATAAAGTTATTTTCAAATACCGATAAAATGAAAATACTTAATTTCTTACTTGAAAACGGGGAAAGTTATGTTTCTCAAATTGTTGACGGAACCGGAATAAAACAAACGAAAGTTTCCCTTTATCTTAAACGATTATATGATGATGAATTTATAAAATCGAAAAAGGTCGGACGCTTTGTTTATTATGATATAACTAAGGGTGTTCATAAAACTGCACTTGAGTGCACTCATAAAAGATATAGTCTTATGAAGGATAATTTTTAAAATTTTCTTTTCTTTTATATTTTTAGGAATATAATATTGCTATTTAAACAAACATAGGGGTTTTATTATGGAAAAGAAAAAAGTATTTTTATCTGATAATGACGGAACTTTAACTGTTGCAAGAAAGAAAATAGTCGGGGAAATGGCTGAAACTTTGATTGAGTTTTCAAAGCATTTTCATTTTGCAGTTGTGACCGGTTCTCCTTACAAAGATATGATGGAGCAGATGCCGGAAGAACTTCTTCAAAGCTCAAATGTAGATTTTTGGTGTTGTATGGGTAATGCCCTTTACAGACAAGGGAAAGAGGTTTTAAATTCCCATAACACTATTGACTTTAATAAATTTAAAGATGTGCTTGATAACATACTTCAAAATTGCCCTGTGAAATTTCATAAATCTTTCCCAAGACATCACGAAATAAACAATAATTGCGCTATTAACTTTACTATGCTAGGTCGTCCTGAAATCGGGGAACCTTCTCATGAGGACAGAGAGGAGTATGTTGAGTGGGATAAGCGTAACGGACAAAGACTTTGGATTATCAAGTATTTGGAGGAACGTTATCCTGAATACAATATGACCCTTGGCGGACAAATTTCCGTTGATATTGTGAAAAAGGGTTGTGATAAAGCGCAAGTTGCAAATTATTATAAGGACTGTCAAATCTCTTATTTCGGAGACAGAATTTACAGAACCGGAAATGATAACGCGATTGCGCATGAAATTGTTGATTTGGGCGGAACTATTTATTCCGTGGGAGGTCCAGCGGATACAATGAAAATTATGCAAACTTTGATAGAGCAAGATAAATAGAAGATAAGATATTTAAAAAAAACTCCCCTGTTTTAGGGGAGTTTTTGGTTACTAACTATTATTATGATTAGAATTGAACGCCGTATTTAACACCCATTGATTCTTCATAATCTCCTGCAAGATCTGTTTTATAGTAAGCAGAAATTGTTCCGGCAGAAGTTGTTACGTTAACTTGTGGTTTGAAATACAATGGATCGTCCACCTCTTTACCGTTTTCATCATCCAACATATCATATTCTAATGAAAGATTTGCTGACCAAGTTTTGTTGAATTGATACATACCTTCTACACCAAATGCAAATTGGTTATAGTTTTCATTTTCTGATTTATCATCAACATAGCTGTATTGAGCAAGTCCTGCGATAGCATATTTAGATGTTCTTTTACCGAACTTTGTTCCGAATGTTAAAGTATTGTTGTCATACCAAACATCTTTATCCATACTTGTGCCATAGTTAAAGTATGCATCACCAATCATAGAACCTGAGAAATATCTGTATGCGATACCAAAGTTAAACATACCAAGACCATCTTCTTCCTTTTCAGCTTCACCTGCATAAGAATCAAATAGATAGTCAACGGAACCGCTGATATTTAATCTGTTTGTGATACCGTAACCGACTTTTTCTCTGATTGTAAGAGTTGATTCTTCGGCACCTTTAAATTGGTCACCCATTTCAACAGATGTAATGGAGTAAACTTTACCTTCTGCTGGAGCATAGAAAGGATTTTCTGTGTGTGCACCAACAGCAGTTGAAATTGCTAAAACTGATAATAATGATAATAATGATACTTTTTTCATATTATTCTCCTTGTTTAGTTAATATTATACACAAACAAATCATTTGCATATAACAGAATCTTATCCTAAAAAATAACGTTAAACAAGCAAAAAATGGTTTGTTGACGCCTTTCGTTTTTGTCAATAATAATTGGGAAAACGCAACAGAATTTATCATACGTTGCCTTGAAATCATTAAGAAAAATTATTTTGTCAAAACATCTTCTTTTATTAAATTTATTGATTGTTGAGATTCGTTTGCAATCATATTTTTAAGTTTTTCTTTGCCCTCAACAAACATTTCATCCTTTGATACAGGCTCCTCCTGATAAGGTTCAGGGGTTGGCGATATTTGAATTTCCTCCTCCATTACCGGTTCAAACGAAGGGGCCGCTTCATTACTTTCCGTAATATCAGGTGTATCAGGGGATTGCATTTCCGACATTTTTTCACGTATTGCATTGGCGATTTTGTCCTGAGCATCTTCCGGTTGAGTCTCAACAGTATCTTGAATTTCAGCAGTATCCTTTTGTGCCTCTTCCGGTTGAGCCTCAACAGTATCCTCAGCCTGTGTGACTTCAAATTGGGTTAAATCTTCCGGATTTGGCATTACGTTATCAAAATCATCAAAGGTTTGTTCGCTCTTGTTTTCCTCTGTCTTTGCTTCAACCTCGACCTCAGGGATTACTTCAAATTCAAAGGCAGGAGGTTCAAAACTAGGTATTGCTTCATCAAAATTTTCATCAGGTGTAACCTCAACAGTATCCTTCTGCATATCTTCCGATTGGACCTCAACCGTATCTTGAATTTCAACAGTATCATTCTGAGTATTCTCAGTAGCATTCTCTTGAATATCCTCAGCCTGTGTGACTTCAAATTGGGTTAAATCCTCCGGATTTGGCATTACGTTATCAAAGTCATCAAAGGTTTGTTCGCTCTTGTTTTCCTCTGTCTTTGCTTCAACCTCGGGCTCCGGGATTACTTCGACTTGAAGGGAGGGATTTTCAAACGGAACCTCTTCTTCTAACGTATTTTCAACACTAGGAGCAGTAAAGGAAGTATCCGTATCAACATTTTCCCCTGCCAAAGCCATATCAAACTCCGGCGGAGTAAATTGAAAATCTTCTGTTTCAAAATCTTTTTCCATACTTTTCTCCTTTTATACTCTTTATTATACCATATATAAAAGAATATGCAATTATTTTGAAAGTTTGGATTTTACTGTGTCCATATCATATACATCAGAAACATTTCCTAGATATGTAATTGTCGGCGCGGTTGAAAAAACTCTGTTCGCCGTATCAATTATATCCTGTAAAGATATAGATTCGATAAGTTCGACATTTTCCCTTTGCGGTATGATTTTCCCGTAATGTTGCATCTGGCGACCAAGCATACGCATCCTTACCGATGTGCTTTCAAAACTCATAAGCAAAGATGATTTATAGCTTATCTTTGCCCTGTTAAGTTCCTTTTCGGTAATACCGTTTTCGCAAACCTTTAAAATTTCCTTTGCCGTTGCATCAATCACTTTGTTAATTTTTTCCGTATCAGTAGAGGTGTAAATATACATACAGCCTGTATCACTGTAATTATTCATTGCCGAATAGATTGTATATACAAGATTTTGTTTTTCGCGCACTTCCTGGAAAAGTCGGGATGACATACCACCACCCAAAACATTATTTAAAATATTTTCCGCAAATAAGCCCTTCCTATCAGATGTATTAGAACTTTCAAATCCAAGCATTAAATGAATTTGCTCCAAATCCTTTTGCTTTTTGAAAAATCCGCCGATATATTCCGAATGCGGAGTAGGACAATTTCCCGCCGGGACAAGGTTGGTAAAATATTTTTTTGCAAGATCTATTACCTTTGAATGGTCAAAATTTCCCGACACAATCAAGAAAAGTTTATCCGCACAATAATTTTCCTTTATATAATTACGAAGTTTTTCGGGCGTAATAGAGTTTATGGTTTCCTCTGTCCCGAGAATTGGTCGTCCCATAGATTGATTAGGATACGCAGTTTCGGCAAAATAATCATAAATTATATCATCAGGTGTATCAAGCGAGTTATAAAGCTCCTGCAAAATAACATTTCGCTCCTTTGATGTTTCCACCTCATCAAAGACGGAATTTTGAATAATATCCGCAAGTATATCTATACCGTGTTCCAAATATTCCTTTAACACCTTTGTATAATAAAAGGTATGATCCTTTGATGTATAGGCATTTATATCCCCGCCTATATCTTCTATCATTTCCGCAATTTGGGTATATGTGCGGGTCTTTGTCCCCTTAAAAGCCATATGTTCCAAAAAATGCGAAATTCCGTTAATATTTGCAGTTTCATT
>CAZHAL010000071.1:0-4678 GCA_964530355.1 uncultured Bacteroidales bacterium
TTATGTTTTCAAGGACGGCAAGTTTTGTTGAAACTTTTGAACCGCCGACTATTGCGATTGCAGGATGTTGAGGGTTTTCAAGTGCGGAGGTTAGGGCGTTTACTTCCTCCTCCATAAGAAGACCTGCGTAGGAAGGAAGATATTTTGTGATACCTTCGGTTGAAGCATGTGCGCGGTGTGATGTTGAGAAAGCATCGTTTACATAAAGTTCACCGAGGGAAGCAAGTTTTTGTGCGAATGCGTTGTCGTTTGCTTCTTCTTCCTTATAAAAACGAACGTTTTCAAGAAGGATTATATCACCGTCGTTCATTAAGTTTATTTTTTCGGATACTTTGTCGCCTATTGTATCATCTATGAATTCAACAGGTTTGCCAATAGCTTTTGATAAGTTATCGACTAAGATTTTGTTTGAAAATTCTTCTGATTTTCCCTTTGGTCGACCGAAGTGTGTAAGGATTATGACCTTTGCACCCTTATCAGATAAGAGTTTTGCGGTTGGTGCAAAACGTTCGATTCTGCTGTTGTCTGTGATGGTAGTTCCTTCTGTCGGAACGTTAAGGTCGGCACGAACAACAACCTTTTTGCCGGTTAAATCTTGGATATCATTTATAGTCTTTAAATTTGACATTTTATTTCCTTTCCGTTTTTTGTTAAAAAGTAAATTTATTTTATTATAAAATTTTATGTATTACAAGAGTAATTTAAAAGATTATTTTATGACGACGCGACGGTTTTCTGCTTTCTTAATACCGGCGGCAGTAGGGATCTTCGGTTCACTTGACCCCATGGCTTGAAGTGTTATTTTTGATGCAGGGATTCCATAGGATTGGATTATCTTTCCGACGGCTTTTGCCCGGCGGTCAGATAGTTTCTTATTATATTCGGCATTACCGGATGAATCAGTGTGTCCCTGGATTATAATAGTTTCCTTTGAAGATAAAGCCTTATCTGAAATGTCCTTTAATTGTGGAAGGAATTTGTAATCAACATTATCCTTGTCCCAATCAAAGAATATTTCAAATGGAAGCAAGTCGGATGGTGCGGAGAATATTTCCTCCTCCATATACTCATCTTCGTCCATGGTGTTGTATTCTTCCTCTTCCTCCTCTGCTTCAACAGAACAGCAATCAGGAATTTCAATATTGTCGATTTGTTCAGAAAGTGCGAGTATTTGTTCTTCCAATTTTTCAAAATCGCCGTTTGTATTTTTTGCCTTTAATTCATTTAATTGAGATTGAAGTTTTTCAAGGTATCTTCTTAATTCATTTATATCGGATTTTGTTGCATTATTAGGGTCGGAAAAAATAACGGTTTCCTTACCCTTTGAATCTCGGATAATTTTTGTGGTTTGTTGGTTAGCCTTTAAGTAATTAAGGGAGCTTTCAATACGTTTGATATATTCATTGATGGATTGTAAATCCTTACTTATATCATCCTTTGCAATGATAACAGGTTGCGGAGGATTGTTTCTGATAAGTGGCATATTAGGCCATTTCGGAATAGTTAAGTGTTTGCCGTTAAATTCGGTTATCTTATCAGAAATTTTAACTTGTGTTTGGGTTGATTTTTTGTTTTTACATTTGAAACAGTCAGCATTTGTTATTGCGAATAATCTGTCCTTTGCGGTTAAGAATCTGTCCTTGCAACTTTTTGCCTGTCTTGTCAGTCCGTCCTCTTCACTTTCAACCCAGCAATCAAACTTTACCTGTGCTTCCGCAACAAGTTGTGGATACATATCTTGAATTTCGGTTGATAATATTTTTAAAAGGTCATCGTAATTATTGCTGATAGTTACAACATGGTTCATAGGAAGATGTCTTTTATATATATTATCAGGTTTTACCCGTTCACCGTAGTAGGCAGTTAATCCTTTTAATGCAAAATGGTTTGCATCTTCCATATCATTTGTGTATTGAGCCTTGTATAAAGCAAGGGATTTATATTCGGTAGCAAGGGCGTTTGAGAAAGCGTCCTTTGATTGATTTGAATAAAAGTCAATACCTCTTACTGTAGATACATAATTATTATATTTATTAGAATTTGTTATATTGGAAAAAGCGGGATTTGAAGTATAAGCAAATATTGCAAAACCTATAATAGATTTTGTTAATAGATTACGGCTATTTAATAAATGCTTTAAAATATTTCTCTCTCCTTCTTTTATATTATAAAACCAATATATTTTTTCGCAAGTTTTTTTTAAGAGTTCGGTTCAATACTGTCAAATATAACAGGAATTTTTTCTTTGAATTCTTTTAAAAGAGGAATCATCAGTTCACGCATACTTGGGTGTGCAGCCTGTGATGTCCTTAGGCTAAAAATATGTTTCCATTCGCGAAGGTTTGTTGTGATAACGATTTCCGTTTTTATATCGATAGGAAGGACGCCTCTGGCATTTTCGGGTTTGGATCCGTTGTTTACCATTTCCATATATGATTTTTCGGCGTTTTCCATTGCGGTTTTCCAAATTTCAAATTCCTTTGTTCCTTCTTTCAGTTCAAAAGGTTTTATTACGGTTATTTCGGAGCCGAATTTATCCTTTGTATAATTGCAATATCTTGTTGATTCTTGGGAATATGCAGCAAGGCGATGGCGGACAAGTTCGTGTGTGAAGCCTCGATTACAAATAAATCTTACCGTAACATTGTAATGTTCTATGACCGATTCGTGTCCACGTTTTGCGATTTTTTCAACGAAATTTTTTGCTGAATCATCTGTTATCAGGTTGTGGGATTTGTAACAAGTTCTTCCGGCAAGTTCAATAAGTTTTAAAATTTCATTTCCATTTATCGGAGTTAAAATTTCGTAGTGAGGTTTTACAATGTTTACCATTTTTCTTCCTTTCTCTTCCCTTTATAAATGCGGTTCATTTGTTTTTGCCGGGACAAGTTTTTTCTTTGACTTTAAAGACTTTATCCCTGTTACAAATAATATTTTTATCATTTTTAATACTTTTATTATAATGATTATAAGGATGATAAGTATTATAATATGTGAATAATCACTGATTATATACATAATATTTTGAAGGTTTGATTTTACTTTGTTGATAGTTGAGTTATGTTCCTTTTGTATATTTATACGGATTAGTTTTTTATCAAGGACATCGTTTAAATATTTTATATCGTTTTGGAGGTATAATATCTTATTGTTTACAGATTCTGCTGTTTTTATTAAGTTTTCGATTCTTTCCGGTGTAAACGGTTCTTTTTTTGAAAGGGTCTCTTCCAGTTGTTGTTTTGCAAGTTGAAGAGAGTTTAGCTCATTATTATAATAATCCAAATCCTTTCCTATAAAAGAATCGTTTGAAGATTTATTATATGTTATTTTTCCGTATTTAAGAATAGAATCATAAAATTGTTGTGAAACATTTGCCGGTATTTCGATTTTGAAATATGCGGTTGTGTTTTCCGGAAATATGGTATTTCTTTTTATTATACTTTCCTTTATATTGCATTTTATGGTTTCACATTCCTTTATTATTCCGTTATAGGCATAGTTTTGACCGTCACGATTTGTGCTTATGACTATTTCCTGGGATTCCGGGTAACGGTTTCTGTGGGCTGTAAGATAAGCATTTTTTAAGGAATAGTAAAATTCACTGTAATTATATGTTAATAATTCCTCTGTTACAGAGGAGGCAGATTTTTTTACATTATCAATAAATTCGGTGGCAGAATCAGGCTTGCATCCTTGTAATACAAAAAACGCAAGGAAATATATTTTACATATAGATATTTTAAAAAAACTTCTCATGAGTATTATTATTACATATACTTTTTTAAAATAAAAGATAAATTTATAAAAAATAGTTGACAAACGTAAAATTTTTATTTATTATTCCTAATAAAAATATTGTGAATTTATAAAATATGCTTTACAAGGTTGTTTTTTTGTGGTATATTTAAGAAAAAACAAATGAAGAGGTTTGTTATGGCAGAAAGAAAAGAAAAAAATAATATGTTCGCTACTGGTATAGTAGATTTGAAATTTTTAAAAGAAAAAGAGGATGCAGAAGCTGAAAGAATTGTGCAAGAAACTGCTGCGAAGATTGAACAAACTATGCAAGCTCAGAAATCTTCTGAAAAATAAATTCAAAAACCTCCGGTTCGGAGTTTTTTTTATTCTTGATTATATTTTTTTATAGTTTATATTTATATCATATATTTAATTTAATTTAATTTAATAAAAAAAGGAAAATATAAAATGATAAATGTTCTTTTAGTTCTTAATATTATAGTTGTTATTTTGTTAATTGGTATAATTTTACTTCAAAAGTCAGAAGGCGGTGTCCTCGGTATGGGGGGAAGCGGTTCTAAAAACGGGATGTTTACTGCACAATCTGCCGGTAATTTGATTACAAAAATGACATATTTTTTGGGTGCAATGTTTTTTATTATCTGTATTACTCTTGCTTTCTTGGTCGCAAGGGAAAATAATTCTTCGAAATCCTTTATCGAAACAATGATGAGAAAGAATCAGGGTGAGGTTAAGGAAATTAAATCTTCTGATATTAAAGTTATTCCGGAAGATAAAGTTAAAGAACAAATGGCAAAAGAATCAGTAAAGGAAGAGGTTAATTCAAAGAAGAAACCTGTTGCTCCTGTTTCAAAATAAAAAAATATGAATCTTTATTTTTATGTGTTTATAGGAGTAAATGTTGTATCTTTACTCCTTT
>CAZHAL010000072.1:0-656 GCA_964530355.1 uncultured Bacteroidales bacterium
GTGAAGAAATTAAAATACCTGCTTCTAAACAACCTAAATTTAAAGCTGGTAAAACTTTGAAAGAAGCTATTAACAAATAAGTTTTTGCTTTTATGAAATCCCTTCCGTTCGGAGGGGATTTTTTTTATTGCATATATTCCCAAATTGTGATATTATGAAACGGATTATTAATTAATAAAAGGAGAATAATTATGATTAAAAAACACCCTATGGGGGGGGGTAAATAATCCTGTAAATTCAAAGAGTTGCTGTCCTATCTTTCAAAATAAATTCAAAAGAATTTCTATACTTTGTTTAATTTTGTTTTGCGTTCCTTTTTATGTAAAAGCTGAAGATTTATCTTTTTTAGATAATTATAATGATGGTAGAGTAGTTGTAGATACTCGTGAATTCATTCGTAACAAAATTAACCTAGAAGAAACAGATAAAAATATATTAAAACAATATTATAAAAGACTTGATGAATATTATGACTATCTCAGTAATCGATTTGATATTAAAATAGACGGTTGGAAAAAACTCTCTTTACTTGAAAAAGTTAATAAACTTTATGAAAATTTAGCAATTATAGAAAAGTCATATAAAGAAAATATGAGGGAGAGGTTAAAAGGTACAGATTATACAATATATAATTATCTTGTAGAAAATGCAGAAGA
>CAZHAL010000072.1:666-4650 GCA_964530355.1 uncultured Bacteroidales bacterium
AAGAAAATTTTGATGAAAAAGTAAATGGAATAGAACCTGTTATTGAAGAAAAAATATTAGATGGTGGACGTGGACCTAGCACTAAATTTAAAAAAACTGATTATATTTACACAGATAAAAATGGGCAAAAATTTATTAAGCAAGTTCAACAAAATATGAACTCAGGTGAAGAAAGTGTTACTTTTTTAGAGAGTGGTGCTTCATTTCCAGATTATGACAATATTTTTACTGGGGATAATCGTAGTTATTATGATACCTCATCACCTGGAATGGGAAGTACTCGCCGTCCTATACCATCAGGATATAAAGTAGCAAAAGATAGATCCAACGGTAAAAATGGTAAATTTATCATAGTTCCAGAAGATAAAAGTTTACTTCCTGATGGTGCAGAGGTTAAATCCGATGGTCGTGGTGGTTGGATATTAACTGCTCCGGAAAGTGCATATAAAGAAAATGGAAATCTTAATTTGAAAGAAGACCCTAATTTATATAAAAAAACAAGGTATTACAATAAAATTGATATAGATGTGTCTTATGATAGAAAAGCCATCAATGAAATTGTGGTTGATGAAAGTATTGGTATTTATAATCCAAATGATCTAAGTACAAGTTTTGAGAATACTTTAAGTATGCCAAGTAAAGAATACGAAATGAAGAATTATATATATAACGATAACTCTGTTTTTACTTATGAAACATTTGATGATAAAAATCTAAATGGTGAAAAAAATGAAAACAAACAAGAACTGTTAAATAAAATATCAGGATATGGTAAATAGGAGAAAGAATTATGAAAAAAGTATCAGTTTTAACTTTAAGTTTAGTAATGTTAGTAAATGGAAGTGTGGTATTTTCTGCTCCTAGGAACAGAAGACGGGCGGGAAATGTCGGTATAAATACTTTGCGAGCAGATACAACCTCTGCGACAATAAATACTACATCTTTGGAATCCGAGTCTCAAAATACTGTGGCGGAATTGGAAACAAATGGAATTGTAGAAGGGCAGACAGAGATAGGAGAGGCAAGTAGCAATCTTCAAGAAAAAATAAATAATGCGAAAAATGCTTGCTCCGGTATAAAAAAAGATTTGGACCTTTTGTTCGGACTTAATATTGCGACTACTGCTTCAAGCGGTTTGGGAACTCTTGCTTCCGGCGGGGCTTTGGTAACAGGTATTATGAAAGCCAAAACCGACAAGAATATTGAAGCTATCAGCAACAAACCTGTTTCCTCTCTTACCTTAGAAGAGATGAAAGCGGAATTGGAAAGTATCAAAAGCGAGTTAGAGGCAGAGGAGAAAAAATCCAAAACATTGGGTAATGTCAGAACCGGTCTTATGGCTGGAAGTATTGCGACTTCTGCCGTTTCAACCGGAACATCGATTGCGTCAAGTGTCAATGCAAAAAAATTGGCAGAGAAAATGAAGGATTGTAACAAAGCTATTGATAACCTTAAAGTGGCAAGGCAACAATTTATCTCTGATGTTGAGGAATTGGATGTAAAATTGAAACCTTCTGCAAGTTCTGTTTTAATGAAGGCAGATGATATTGTTAATGCTTGTAAAGGTTATGACAATGATAACATAAAGCAACTTCAAACTATGTCAACCGTGTCGGCCGTGACTTCCGGTATAGGTGTAATGGCAAGTACCGCCGGAACTGTTACTTCTGCCCTTGCCAATAGTAAAAAGGTCAGAAATGATGATACCGATGATGGGGTTAAGAAGGAAAAGAACTTGAACCTTGCGGCCAACATTATGGCGGGTGTTTCCACCGGAACGTCGGGTGCCTCCACAATACTTGGCGCTGTTTCTATCAGTAAAGCGAAAAATGATAGTGATATGGCGAAAGAATGTGAAGATGCGTTGAAGTAAAATTACACAAAAACGGTTTTGCCAAAAAAACGGGGATTTTTAAATAAATATTATTTTTTGTATTGTTTAAGCCCTAATTTTATGGTATACTATTGGCAGTCACTTAAAAAATAAAAAAAGGAAAGGTGAAAATATGAATAAAAAAATCAGTTATATTTGTTTAGGTCTTTGTATGGCTTTTACGGTTGAAGGTTTTGCTGCTCCTAGGGGCGGTGCTCGTGCAAGAAATTTGGGGGGGGCTAAGTCAGTTAGAACTGTCAGCACCTCTTTGGTTTCCGGTTATGTTGATAAATATTTCAAAAATACATCGGTAACATTGGTTGAAAAAAGATCTGTTGAATTGGAGCCTTTGATGTTTCCGGATGCAGTTTCAAAAATCACAAAAACATTAGGTGATGATGGTAAGACAATCTATTCCGCACAATATGGACTTTGTGTTCCATGTTCCGAAATTATTTTGGAAGGTGAAGTTCCAAACGGACAGGGCGGTTATAAGTTTGAAGCTCATCAATATACAGAAGGAACTTCTTGTTATGAGTTAAGCCCTAATGCTAAAAATTACAGACTTACAACTATGTCAGGCGCAATTAACAAATGCGGTGAAAAGATAAGAATGACTATCGTTGATAAAAGAAGTTCTGCTTTGCCTGAAATAGATAGTGCGATTTTGAACATTGTGCCAAATTCATCGGCTTATGACTATGCAAATATCGGTATGAATGAAGATACTGAAATTTATGATTTGATTGAAAATTATACAAAGGCTAAACAAGAAGCAAAGGATGCATGTAGCAAGGGTAATTATACATTAAGGGAAATCAAGAACTTGATTATTGGTTCGACTGTTACTTCCGGTGTCGCAACTGCAACCGGTGCTGTTGATACAACATTAAGAACTATGAATACAGTTAAGAATTCATCTAGTTCAGGTTCCAGTTCTAGTTCAGGTTCTAGTTCTGGTACAGGTACAGGTTCTGGTACAGGTACAGGTTCTGGTTCTGGTACTACTACTGATAGAAATAATACTGTTAGGTCAGCTCAATTTGGTTTATCAGTTGCCAGTGGTGTAGGTAACGTTGCTACTGCCGTTACTGCATTTATATCAGTTTCTGATGTTGATAAAGTTATTGATGATTTGAAGGCTTGTAAAAATGCGGCAACAAGAATGCATAATGCAGGTATAGCTTTGGAAGCCGGACTTGAAGAATTAACATCACTAGATTAGTTGAAAGAAAAGGAGAAAAAAATGAAAAAATTATTTGTTATTATGTTTTCATTGGTATCAGTCGGGGCAAGTGCGGAACAAAAAAGTTTCCCCAGATATACGGCAAATGAAAAGGAAGCTATTAACCGTTGCAGATCCATTGATACAAAGACACTTTCTGAAATAAAGGCTCAAATGATTGCTGCCGGTGTAATAGGAACTGTTGCCGGTGCCGGTAATGTTACAACTGCCGTATTAACAGGAACTAGGAATAATAAAAAAGGTGCAGTGAATCTTGCTACAAATATTGCAACAGGTGTTGCTACTGCCGGTTCTGCTGTGAATACAGTGCTTTCTGCAACTGCGCTTTCAAAAATCCAAGATGTGATTGATGATTTGGAGGCTTGTCAAGATGGATTAGGCAGTATTCCGGATTCTTCTAACATTTATTCTGATAAAGATAAAAACTATCTTACTTCAAATGTAAAAGAAGAAACTTCGGAAGAAAGTAGCGCAGAATAATCTGTAAACTTATTTGAAAAAAGGACCTTTTGACTTAGGTGAAAGGGTCTTTTTTTTTATTTGCATTTTTCAAAAGTTTATTATACTCTTTATCCGAAGGAGTTTTGAAATGCCGAAAGTAAAGACGAAAATTTTTTATTTACCCAATTATGATTTGGAAAATTGGGGACCTATGAAGTATGCTCATTCTAAGGACACGGGATTTGATGTGCGTGCGTGTATTGATGAAGATGTAACGCTTGCCCCTATGGAGCGGAGGATTATTCCCCTTGGTTTTAAATTAGAGCCGGAGGAGGGGTATGGTTATCAGATAAGGTCAAGAAGCGGTAATGCCTTTAAGTTGGGACTTTCCATGCCGAACGGTGTCGGGACCATTGATAATGAA
>CAZHAL010000073.1:0-4534 GCA_964530355.1 uncultured Bacteroidales bacterium
TTCAACCTGTTATTGTAAAGGGTGATAAAAGTTTGCTTGGCACAATTCGTGATGTCAAAATCACCGCCGGCAGTTACGCAAATTTAAAGGGTGAAGTTGTTTAGAATTGTGATGTGGATAAAAGAAATTTTCACAAAAATTTTGGATGTTTGTATTTTGTTCTTGACTTTCCCCCAAAAATAGTGTATAGTAGTTTTTAACTGATAGGGTAAGTGTTTCTTCACTTACCCTTTTTTCTATTTATAAATCTTATATAGGAGGAAAAATATGACTAAGATATTAAAAAGGATAGAGGATTTAATGCAATCCGATGCCTATACTAACTCTGCAAATCCTAAACATGAAGAAGTAACGGCGGAGGTAACTAAATATTTCAAGGAAAATTTTAAAGACGGACCAAATGTCAAAAAGAAATACAAGTGGGTATGCGGAGCCTCAGATAATACTTGCGGGACTTGTTCGGCATTAAATGGGAAGTTGGTAGATAATATGGAAGATTTCAAGGTGTGTCCGCCAGTTCATCCTCATTGCGGATGTTCTATTATAGAGGTATGGGTTGAGGAAGAAGAGGAAGAAGATAGAGTGGATGAAATAAAAATGAGTGATAAAGGAAAAATATTCTTGAAAAATAAAGAAGGTGATAAAGAATATCAAAGGGAAAATAAAAAATCATATAGAGATGGGATGTTCTATATTCATGATGATGGTGCAGGATATGGCACTATTGGTTATGGTCATAAAATAACAGCAAATGAAAAAAATAGAGGTATTTTTAAAAATGGTATTACAGAAGAAGAAGCAGAAAAACTTTTTAAGAAAGATGTAAATATTGCAATTAATAATTATAATAAATATATAAAAAGAAAAGACTATAGTCAAAATCAGATTGACGCAATTTTATCTTTCTTATATAATATTGGAGGAGGAGATAATTTTATCAATTCTAATACAAGGTATTTATTACAAAATAAATTAGATAAACATCCTATTAGTGGTAAAACATTAGAAAAAGAATTTAAGGAATGGAATACATCAGATGGTGAATATAATGATGGCTTAAATAACAGGAGAAATGCAGAATGGGATTTATTTACAACAGGAAAATATATAAATTAGTGATAATTTTTATTACTTTATTTTCTATAAGTGTTAATGCAAAAAAATGTAGCTATGAAGAAGAAGTGAAGATTGAAAAAGAAGTCAATAAATATTTAAATTTATTAAAATGTAATTTTGAAATTAATTATATGAATGAAACAGATGAAATATTGCAAAAGTGTATAGAATTGGAAAATGAATGTGAAAAAGAATATAGTTGTGTTACTTCTGATGGTAAAAAGTGTGAAAAAAAATATAAATTTTCCAGTTGTTATAGTATTGTTTATCAATTATGTGACAACGCTCGTGCAGATGCTTATATAAAAGCAAGAGAAAGAGGTAAAAATTATAACTGTAAAATAAATGGAACCTGTGAACCTGTATTCAATTATTTTAAAAAATGGAATGATTCTATGGAAGAGTATTGTAATTTATATGGTTTTGATTATTATATAGAAGATAATACAAAAAAAGATGCTTGTAGAGCTGAGCGGAGTAAAGATGAAGTTAAGTATTTAAATAGCTTGTTTCTCTAAAAGGAGAAATGCAGAATGGGATTTATTTACAACAGGAAAATATATCAATTATTGATAGTTTTTATTACTTTATTTTCTATATTTTCATCGGATGTAAAGGCTGAAGAATGTAAAGAAGAAGATTATGATAGATTTTTTGATTTTATAGAAAAAAAAGTCTATTGTGATTTGGAAGATGATGGTAACGGTTGGGATAAATTATGTAATGATCAAATAACCTGTTCTGGACTAGAGGCTGGATCTATCGATTGTATTACAACTGAATTAAAAGCTTGCGATAAACTATTGAATGAAGAATATCAAAAAGCAATGGAGAGAGCAAAAGAATATGATGATTGTGAAAGGGATAAAGTATATGGTAAAAAAATGCCATTGGGATCGTTTGAAACAAGCGGAACTTAGCTGGATAAAATTCAGAGATGATGATTATGAAGTCGGTGTTAGTTTCTATGCAAGTGGAAGTCGTTTAATTTATCCAGCCTGTATTAAAGACAAAACAAAAGAAAGAATAAAACAGTTAAGAACATTTTTTAAATAATCTTAAATATAAATGGAAAGGTTGGTTCCCAAGAACTAGAGGATATTAACTAATCTATTAGTTTTAAATATTCTTCGTGAGATATAATACCATTTTGCATCAAACTATCTATAAGATTATAAGTAAGTTCTTTTATTATATTGGCAGTGGCTCCAACGGACATATTTAACATAATTGTTCCACAAGGACAAGCTATTGAATTATTATAAATATTTGCGTTAAGTTTTGAAATTGATGACATAGCGGTTTCAAATGATTGTTTCATTTCATCTTTGTAATCTTTTTCATAATAGTTATCTATGATATCAAATGCAACGGATTTATAACAATTTGCCATTGCCCATACCCCTTCAGACATACGTATTGTTGAAAAATTTTCTTCCTTTAAAGAATATTCTTCCTGGTCTTTTTCACATTTACGAACAGCATCCCTGTATTTGTTTACAATTATCCGAGTTTGTTCCCTTGTGTAGGATTCCATATATTTATCAAAATACTCATCTCTACTTTCCGCCCAAACCGGCATAGAGAAAAGCAAAAATAATACAGTTAGAATCTTTCTCATATCTTTCTCCTTTATTAAAGGAATTATATACTACGGCGACAGATAATGCAATCAGGAAAAAATTTGTTAAATATATCAAATTTTGGGTTTTTCTTCTTATTGCAAAATAGATTAAAATAGGATAACTTTATTATTGCAAAGGAGATGAATATGTTTGATTTAAAAGATTTTCCACTTAATTATCCAAAGGATGTTTTGGAACCTTATATTTCATCCGAAACTATGGAGTTTCATTACGATAAGCATTTGGGGACATACATTTCGAACCTTAATAAACTTATTAAGGAAACTTCGTTTGAAAACTATAATTTAAAAAAGATTATTATTGAATCCAGTCATTCAAAAGATACTTTGGGAATTTTTAACAATGCTTCTCAAATTTACAATCATAATTTCTTTTTTAAATGTTTGAAAAAAGATTCAACTGATCCGTTTCCACAGAAACTTCTGTATACATTTAAAAGCAAAGAAAAGTTTTTAGATGAATTTCAAATAGTTGCAAATTCTGTGTTCGGGTCCGGTTGGGTATGGCTTGTAAAGGAAGCTGGCGAATATAAAATTGTCAAAACTTCTAATGCAGATAATCCTATTGCTCATAATCAAACGGCAATTTTGGCGCTTGATTTATGGGAGCATGCGTATTATTTGGATTATCAGAACAAGCGTGCGGATTTTATCAATAACTTCCTTAATCATCTTATAAATTGGGAATTTGTTGAGGAAAATCTTTAACTCTTAAAACTCTTTCGTTTGTTTGTTAAGTAAAAAGAGGTGCCTTTAAAGGTGCCTCTTTTTTTACTTGTTAAAGTTATTATAAAATGGTATATTTATAAATAAATTTAAGGAGAAATCATTATGAAATTTATTATACTTTTATTGTCATTTTTTATTAACTACGCTTCGTTTGCATATGTATATTATCCGGCAAATAATAAAATGAGATTGGTGCAAAATAAAATTGAAAAACTTTCTCTTGAAATTGAAAAATCTCCTAGTATGGATTTATATCTTAATAGGGCAAAGGCATATATTGAAAACAAAGAATATTCATACGCCATATATGATTTGGATAAAGTTTTAAAGGAAGATAATTATCATCTTGAAGCCTATATTTTAAAGGCAAACGCATATTTCCTTAACAACAATTATGCAAATGCGAAAAAAGCATTAAATGAAGTTTTTGGCGGAATCACATATGATTTATATAAGGGAACAAATAATAATTTATTTGCAGAGGCTTACTATATTCGTTCTCAAATAAAGAAAAATGAGGAAGATGAAAGTTGGCAAACCGATTATGATAAGGCTATCCAAATGGGATATAAAGAAAAATCATCTGACGAAGATAAAAGCAAAACTTCAAATACCCAAAAATCTAATACCGGGTTTACTTTTGAAAATTAATTTAAATATCCAAATCGGTAGTGAACTTTGCACCCTCTTGAATAAAGCGGAATCTAAACTCTGGATTTTTTCCCATAAGGTTGGCAACAAGGTTTTTGGTATCCTGTAAATCCTCAAACCCTTCTTCTGTCTTTGGTGGGATTTCTATTTTAAGAAGGATACGGGATTTCGGATCCATTGTTGTTTCTTTAAGTTGGGAAGGCATCATTTCGCCCAAACCTTTGAAGCGGTTGATTTCAACTTTTTTACCCTTGAAATGTTTGGTGATGATTTTGTCCTTTTCCTCCTCGTCCATTGCGTAATAATGATTTTTACCGTCGGTTATTTTAAACAGTGGAGGAAGAGCAATATATAAATGTCCGTTTTCAATCAAGGTTGGCATTTGTTCAAAGA
>CAZHAL010000074.1:0-4129 GCA_964530355.1 uncultured Bacteroidales bacterium
ATAGGTTCCATCAACGGATGAAGATATTCAATAGCTTCACCAAACTTTCTTGCTGTATATACCGGTATATTATCCAGAGGTCCCGGACGATATAAGGCAACCAAAGCAACCAAATCCTCAATTCTGTTTGGTTTCATATCCAAAATAACCTGTTGCATACCCCTGGATTCAAGTTGGAACACACCGGCAGTATTTGCCGAGGCAATAAGCTCATACGTTTCTTTATCATCAATCGGAATGTTTGATATATCTATCTTTATATTATGATTTTTATAAATCATATCACAACTTTTTTGAATGATGGTAAGAGTTTTAAGTCCTAAAAAGTCGTATTTGATAAGTCCTGTATCTTCAACAAATTTCATATTAAATTGCGTTGCCGGGATTTCGGATTTATCATCCTTGTAAAGTGCAACAAGTTCATTAAGCGGTCTGTCCCCGATAACAACACCGGCGGCATGCGTTCCCGGATTTCTGAACAATCCTTCTAATTGAGAAGCTATACTGATAAGTTTTTTCAAATTTTCATCATTTTCGACTGCTGTGGAAAAATCAGAAATGTGTTTCATAACATTCGCAATAGTAATAGGAACATCTTTTCCCGTCTCATTATCTATAATTTTAAACGGAATCATTTTACAAAGGTCATCACATTTAGAATAGGGTAGTCGTAAAACTCTACCGACATCCTTTATGGCATTTTTTGCTTGAAGTTTACCGAATGTAATAATCTGACCGACACTGTCAAAACCGTATTTTTCCTGAATATATCTGATGACTTCACCACGTCTGTCCTGACAAAAGTCAATATCAAAATCCGGCATATTAACACGTTCCGGATTTAAAAATCGCTCAAAAAGAAGATTGAATTTTAACGGATTTAAATCAGTAATTTTCATACTCCACGCAACAATGGAACCGGCACCACTTCCACGACCCGGACCAACCGGAATATTATTCCTTTTTGCCCAACCGATAAAGTCGGCAACAATTAAAAAATATCCGGGAAAACCCATCTGAATAATAACGCCTAATTCATATTTAAGTCGGTCATAATATGGCTTTTGAGCTTCCTCCCCGACAATATTTGAAATTTCCAACCTTTCTTTTAATCCGGCATAAGCTCTTTCCTGTAACAAAGCAGATTCGTCAGCTCCCTTTTCAACATGGGGAAGTAAAGGCTTTGATTTCTTTACCTTATACCCACATCGTTTTGCAATTTTTATAGTATTTTCAATAGCTTCCGGTAAATCAGAAAATAACTCTACCATTTCTTCGGCAGTTTTAAAATAATGTTCCTCCGTTTCACGCCTGCGATTCATTTCATCAACATATTTACCGTCGGTAATGCAAAGAAGTATATCATGAGCCTGATACATATCACGAGTAGCAAAATAACATTCATTAGTCGCAACGATAGGGATATTATGCTTGTATGCCAGATCCAAAAAATCATCTTCTGTTTTTATTTCATCGGCAATATTGTGACGCATAAGCTCTATATAAAATCTGTCTTTAAATAAATTTAAAAGATTCAAACATTTTTCTTCTGCAAGTGAATAGTTTTCTGCAAGCAATGCCTGACCTATAACACCCTTTACCCCACCGGAAAGAGCGATAAGTCCTTCGTTATAATCTTTTAAATCATCAAATTTTATATGCGGAGTTTCTTCCGGCGTTTTGTTTAAATATGCAAAAGTCAAAAGTTTTATTAAATTTTTATACCCTACCTCATTTTGAACAAGTAATATAAGCTGAGAATAAACTTCATTCGCGGTAATATCAACAGGAAGCCCGAAATCCACGGATATCTGAGTGCCTAAAATAGGTTGGACTCCGCTATCCGGAATATATTTGGAAAATTCCGCACCTCCGAAAATATTATTTGTATCGGTAATTGCCACTGCCGGCATATTATATTCTTTACATATAGATGCAATCTGAGGAATACGCAAAGCTCCTTCTGCCAATGAATATGCAGTATGATTTCGTAAATGAACAAAAGGAGCATAACCCATTTAAATACCTGTTTAACTAAGTCTTCCGTGACAATATTTGTATTTTTTACCGCTACCGCAAGGACAATCTGCATTTCTGCTTATATTAAGATTTGCAAATTTTCCGTTTGCTTCACCGTTAAAACTGTCAACCGCTTCCTGTGAAGAAATGAAATTATCTTCATTTTTTTCTTCGGTTAATTCCTCAACACCTTTTTGTGTGAATTGAGTTTTTGATATAGTTTGTATAGTTTTGTATTTCATCTTTAACATATTTTTTTCAAATGTTATAAATGCTTCTCTCTTATATTCATTAAGAGGATCTTTTTGTCCGTATGCACGAAGACCTATACCTTGCTTTAGATAATCAAGGGATAAAAGATGATCTTTCCATACCTGATCCAATGTTTGAAGCATAACAGATTTTTCCGCAAATCTCATAAAATCAACAGTATATTTTTCCTCTTGTGATTTCATTTGTTTATCGGAAAGCTCCTTTATCCTTTCAAATACGGTTTGAGGGGAAAGCGCTTCATCTTCTTCTAACCAATGTTTTATATTAACGGATACTCCCAATGTTTCCAAACAATCAATTTCAAGTCCGTTAATGTTCCAATCTTCTGCGGAATTTGCATGAACAGGAATTGCTCTGTCCACAATATCCTCAACAACATCTAAACGCATATCTTCAATATGATTGTGAACATCATCCATTGACATAAGTTGATACCTTTGAGAATAAATGATTTTTCTTTGTTCATTCATAACATCATCGTATTTAAGAAGATTTTTACGAATAGAGAAGTTATGAGCTTCCACCTTTGTTTGTGCTTTTTCAAGTGCACGAGATACCCAAGCATGAGTTATCGCTTCGCCATGTTTAAGCCCAAGTTTTGAAAGCATTGATTTCATTCTTTCGCCACCGAAAATACGCATCAAATTGTCATCCATGGAAAGGAAGAATTTTGATGCACCCGGGTCACCTTGACGTCCGGTTCTTCCGCGAAGTTGGTTATCAATACGACGAGATTCGTGACGTTCGGTTCCTATAACATAAAGACCGCCCGCTTTAAGAGCTATTTCCTTTTTCTTTGCAATATCTTTTCTTATCTCATCAACTTTTTTCTTTATAAGTTCGGCATCTTCCATACCGGCAGTTTCCTGTTTTATACGCATTTCAAGGTTTCCGCCAAGCTGTATATCAGTTCCGCGACCAGCCATATTTGTTGCAATAGTAATTGCTCCCGGAACACCGGCTTGTGCAATGATATACGCTTCCAACTCATGATATTTTGCATTTAAAACTTGCGGTCTTATCCCTGCTTTTAATAATTGACGATTAAGAAGTTCGGATTTTTCAATCGATACGGTTCCCACCAAAACAGGTTGGTTTTTAGCATGAAGCTCTTTGATAAGTTTGATAACTGCTTCATACTTTTCCGCCTCGGTAAGATAAATTTCATCTTCGAAATCCACACGGGCAACAGGAAGATTCGTTGGCACTTCCACACATTTAAGTTTGTAAATTTCCTCAAATTCCTGTGCTTCTGTAAGTGCAGTTCCTGTCATACCGGCAAGCTTTGGGTAAAGACGGAAATAATTTTGATATGTAATACTTGCAAGAGTTTGTGATTCGTTTTGAACTTTCACATGCTCCTTTGCCTCCAATGCTTGATGAAGTCCGTCGGAATAACGTCTTCCATCCATAATACGACCTGTAAATTCATCAATAATGTAAACTTGACCGTCACGAACCAAATAATCAACATCTGCTTTATAAAGTTTATGTGCAGTTAAAGCTTTATCCAAATGATGAACAACTGTTGCATTTGAAATATCGTAAAGATTTTTTACTTTTGTAATTTTTTTATCAAATAATGCTTGTTCAACAAATTCCATACCAGATTCGGTAAGTGTGGCATTCCTGTCCTTTTCATCAACCTTGTAATGTTCCGGTTGTAATAAAGGAATTACGGTATCAACCTTGTTGTAAAGTTCTGATGAATCATCACTTGGTCCCGAAATTATAAGCGGAGTTCTTGCCTCATCAATTAAAATAGAATCAACTTCATCGACTATTGCATAATTAAATGGACGTTGCACCAAAGTTTCAAGTCTGAATTTCATATTAT
>CAZHAL010000075.1:0-3953 GCA_964530355.1 uncultured Bacteroidales bacterium
CTAAAAGTTTCATAAAAATACCTCATTTATTAACTATAATATAAAACTCCATTTTATATCCAAAGTCAAACCAAAAATTTTATATATTATAATATATAAGGAGTAAAACTTCACTACTTTTCTGTTAATTTAAATTCGATTCTGCGATTTTTTTGAAGAGATTTTGCATCCGTTCCCATTACCAGCGGATGAAACTCACCAAATCCGGTTGCTGCCAACCTGTTTTCTGGTATTCCCTCAGAAATTAAAAACTTCACAACCGAAATCGCCCTATCAACCGATAATTCCCAATTCGATTGATATTTACCGTTTCCCTGTTTAATAGGAGTAATATCCGTATGCCCGTCAACACGCAAAATCCAATCTATATCCTCAGGGAACTTTTTCATTGCTTCTTTTAACACATTCGCAATTTTACGAAGTTCTTCACGACCCTTCGGGCCTATCTCCGCCGATTGCCTTTCAAAGAAAATTTCCGACGGCATAACAAACCTGTCGCCTTCCATAACAAAGTTATCATTCCCGACAAGAGCTTGTGACAACCCTTCAAAAAATCCGGATCTCACTTTCCAAAGCTCCGCCGTCTTATTCGCCAAGGCACGATTAAGTTTTTTGCCAAGTTCTACAATTTGAACCTTTTGCCACGCAATATATTTATCAGTCGCATCAAATACATCATTCAACTTCTGCATTTCCTGAGTTAATTTTGAAACAGTATTTTTAAGATTCGTTTCATTATTTTCCAATGCCTTTATCTGATTTTCCTTCTTAATAATATCCCCTTCCATTTGAAGAATAAACATATTAAGTTCAGCAACCTTATTTGCCAAACCCTCATTTTTAATTTCTTCCCGTTTAAGGTTATGTGAGGTAAAATCCAAAGTATTGGAAAGCTCCTGCAACGCTTCATCTTTTTTCCTGTTATCTTCTAAAATCTTACCGCTGTTACCTTTAATTGCTTTTATATTGGCAACCAAACGTTGGTTAAGATTTTCCTTATCCGATAATAGTTTTTCAAGCTGAGCAATCCTGTCATCTTTAACTGTCGGATTAACCGCGGTTGAAATAAAATTAGTCATTAAGAAGATAACCACCATAAAAAGCATCAATACAAAAAGATTGCTCATCACATCAACAAATGATGGCCACATAGAATTAAAGAAATTGTCAGTGCTTCTTCTTGACATATTTATTTATCGACTTTTTTCTTCAAATATATCTACGATATTCTTTTTATTTTCAACAATAGGTTTAAATGTTTCGGGATTCCTTTTAAGTTCCTTTAACAATTTATTAAGATCTTCTAACTCTCTTGTAAAAAGATTTACCATCTGAGATGTCTTAACACCAAGAGAAAATAATTCATATTTAAGCTGAGCATTGATATTAACATATCTTTTCATTAACTCTTGATTTATACAATTTTCGAAAATAGCTTTATTTTTATCACCCTCTATATTCTTTTTCAAATCACCCAATTCTTTATCTGTCATAGAAGATAAAATTCTATTAAATTCCCACATATTCATTTCATTGGATGCATTATTTTTTTTGTTCAACTGCATATAGTATTTTTTTATTTTACCTTTATGTTTTGCATTCACTTTCTTTACCTGGATTTGAGCCAAGACCTCATTTAATGCAGAAAAAACACCGATTGAAATAATAACATTTCTACTCATAATAAACTCCTATTGTTTCTTATTTTTTTTATTTTCACTGTTTACCATTGCAATAGTTTTTGCAAGTAATCTTATATCAGACGATAATTTTTCAGTCATATCGGAAAGTCCCAAATCCATATTTCTGATATGATCTCTGGTTTTGTCGTCCATACCAAAACCTGATTTCGAAATTTTAACTAAATCATTAAGCACAGGATAAAGCTTTTCCGGTGCCACCGAAATTTTCTCCATAACTTTCAACTTTTCTTGCATTTGAGTTGCAAGTTTTGCTGTTTGTTCAGCCATAGCTGTCATACGACGAGATAAATCCGCATTACTGTCAATCGACTTCATCACCGTTTTTTGAAGCGTATTTATATTATCACCGGTTTGCTCCAACATAGCTTGAAGATAGGTTATAATAGAACCGTCCCCGCCTTCCGCCAACGCAGATGCGGAAATAATTCTTGTATACCTTGTCATATTCTCTTCTAACTCATTATAAAAGAAATGTTGAGCAAGATTCGTTTGAAGTTGTAAAAATCCCAAAATAAGAGAAGACCCAAGACCGAAAAGCGATGTTGAAAACGCTGTTCCCATACCGGACAAAGGTTTTGAGATATTTGCTTTCAAACTTTCAAACATAGCACCGACATTACCACCCACAATATCAAGATTACGAACTACATCACCAACCGAACCTATTGTCAAAAGAAGTCCCCAAAATGTGCCGAGAAGTCCCAAAAACACCAACACACCGGAAAAATATCCGGCCGATTCCTTGTAATCACTAAGCCTTGAATCCACAATCCCAAGCAAAGTCCGCATAGTGCCGGCTTCCATATATGGTTTACGCGCCTTTCTATGTTCCTTTAAAAGGAAAGCCACCGGAGTAATAATATTCGGCACTCTGCCTTTATCCCTTCCGGCAAAAAAATCATTTATCCAATCGACATCCCCTATTAACATTATTGTATTTCTGAAATTGATAAAAACACCAAAAACAAAAACAATTAAAATAAAGGTATTCAAAACTTTATTGGAAAGAAAAATATTTCTAAGTGTCGGCGCAACAAATGATATTAAAACAGTCATCGCCACCATAAACAAACACATTCTTATAAATGACATATAAAGCCCGGATTTACGAACATAAATGGCTTCCGGATTTATATCACTTTTCAATTTCTTTCTAAACATTACAAACTCCTAAAAAATATTTATCTTGACAAAATACAATTTTAGGAGATAAAAGTCAAGTAAAAAAAATTATAATCTTATGAATTTTCACGAAAATATTTTTCAAAATCCGAAATAAAAAAAGCCCCTCTTTCCGAGGGACTTTCATAAATCCGAAAATACGAATTAAACTCTGACAACACTAACCAAAGTTGTTGCACCTTCATTAAATATTGTCTTTGTTGTAGAAGTTCCCTTACCGAATGTAAGAACAAGTTCATCACCATCCTTTGCAAGGTTAAGACTTTTAGCAAGATTTCTTGATAAATCGTCAATCTTATCGCTGTCTGTTGTTTCAACAACCTTTGGCACAACACCCCAGCAAAGAGCAGTTCTTCCTGCAACTTTATCAGATGTTGTAACAGCCACAATCGGAGCATTTGGTTTATGCTTAGAAAGGTTGATAACTGTTGTTCCGCTTGTTGTATATGCGAACACAGCTTTTGCTTCTGTCTTTCTTGTAATATCAGATGCAACCGCAGTCATCACATCACCCAAAGTATTTTCTTTGATATCACTGATAAATGAACCTATATACTTTCTGTATTCTGGATCAGCTTCAACTTGTCTTATAATAGAAGCCATCATTTTAACGGCATCAACCGGATATTTTCCTGATGCGGATTCTGCTGATAACATAACGCAATCTGTTCCTTCGTAAACGGCATTTGCAACGTCACTTGCTTCTGCACGTGTTGGGAAAGTATTATCAGTCATAGATTCCAACATATGTGTTGCAACAACAACCGGCTTTCTTTTTTCACGACATACTTTAATCATTCTTTTTTGAAGAAGTGGCACCATTTGAGGTTCTACTTCAACACCCAAATCACCACGAGCAACCATAATAGCATCGGAAAGCTCAACAATTTCTTCTAAATAATCAATCGCAGCAGTAGGTTTTTCAATTTTACAGATAAGAGATGCACGACCATTAATAATCTTTTTTGCATATCTTACGTCATCAGGAGTTTGCACGAATGAAGCAGCAATCCAATCAACACCTAATGAAAGAGCAAATTCCAAATCGTCCAAATCTTTTTCTGTAAA
>CAZHAL010000076.1:0-3903 GCA_964530355.1 uncultured Bacteroidales bacterium
CAACAAACACGGAAAATATTAAAAACAAAACAGAAAATGATTTGAAAAGTTTAGAAGGTTTAAGATTATAAGATATTGAATTTACGAGGCTATTTACCCCCCCCATAGGGTTTTTATTTGAGTTTAACATATTTATATATCCTTTCAGTTAATTATTAAGTTTCATATATATGAAACGGGATAATTATATCATAATTTAGGATTAAAGGCAAGTGGGGAAAGTAATTATTTAATTATTAAACAAGTTCTTTCTTGATTTATATTTTGATATAAGGTTTTCAAAAATCTTAATATAATTCTCAATAACAATATCTGATGAAAAATCCCTTGCCGTTTCAAAGGCATTATTGACAATTTTCGACCTGTCCTCCTCGGACATTTCCATAATTTCCTTTAATTTCTTTCGCAAAAAGTATGTATCGTTTTTCGGCACAACAAAACCATTTTCACCATCAGTTATAAATTCGGCGGAAATATCCGTTTTCACGGTCAACACCAACTTTTTACCCATCCAAGCTTCCAAAATATTTTTTTGAAGCTCTACATCATCAAACGTCAAAATCGCAAAATCCGAAAGTTGCAAAGCCGGAAACGATTTATCAACATCAGAAATAAATCTGGACCGCGCCTTCATATTAACACGCGAAGCATAATCCTTCACATACTCCTCATCACGACCTGAACCATAAATGAAAAAGTAAGTATTTTGAACGGAGGACACAACCTCAAACATATTTTCATAGCCTATATTTTTTAAAAAATTTCCGGCAATATAAATAATTTTTGACTTTTCCGGCATATAAAAATCCCGTCTGTCAAAGGAAGATGCATTTTTATATTGATAAACAAATGATGGAACATAAAACGACTTCGCCCCACTAAACCCGTTTTGCTTTACGTATTCAAGAACGTGTTCAAGGTTTGTCATAATATAATCGGATTTATCAACACCCTTTAAACTGACCTTTTCATTCAAAAATGAAATTTGCACAAAATCACCGCTTGGAGCAAGTCTTCTTGCCTCCGCCCCCCATTTGATAAGGATATCAGGAGAAAACTTAGACGCTTCAAGCCACATTTTAATACGATTACGAAGAGTAAAGGATCGTCCCTTTTTATCAACTTTCCAATATTTTATCGGGACAATATTATCAAGCATATCAATTTTTACCCCTGTTGCGGTAACGATTTCCTGCTCTACCCCTTTATCATATAAAGCCAAGATAAGTTCAATAATAGTCTTTCTGTGAAGATAAAAATAACTCGCATCAATAAAATGTAAAATCTTCATAGTAAAACCATTTGCATTTGTTCTTAATATATATACAATATATAATATCCGAAAAATAAAAACTAATCAAGGATGTATTTATGATATTTGAAAATAACAGGAAAAACATAAATATTTTTGCAAATAAAATTAAATCCGGCGAAGTCGTAATATTTCCGACCGACACCGTTTTTGGTATAGGTTGCGACGCCACAAACACCTCTGTTATAAAAAAAATTTATACTTTGAAAGAAAGAAGTAATACAAAAACTTTCCTCCTTAATTTCCCGAATATCAAAAGCATCAAACAATTTGCAAACCTTTCAAAGGTTGAAAAAAAGCTCCTTAAAAAATTCGGCAACCTTACTTTAATAGTAAATGTAAAAAAGGATACCCTGCTTTCCCCACTGACAATAAAAGGAGACAGCATCGGCATCCGCATCCCGAAAAATAAATCAATTCAAAAGATACTGAAAAAAACAAAGGTCCCTCTTATTTCAACAAGCTGTAACAAATCAGGAAACACATCTGCCATCACGGTTGAAAAGGCAAATGAAGTATTCCCAAACCTTCCTATACTTCAAAATGCGGAACAACTTTCCGGCACTCCGTCAACAATAGTAAAAATCAAAGATAATAATGTTGAAATCATAAGACAAGGTTCCATTACCCAACAACAAATAATCGACTTTATAAAAAATATTTAACTACATTTCTTCAATTACTTTTTTTATAAACGGTATAGTAATTTTCCGTTTTTCGGAAACCGCCAACAAATCCGCACGTTCCACCAAAAAAGAAACCGACCGGCTGTCCCGTTCAATATGCTTTACAATATATTCCACAACATCAGGTTCAACAACGATACCGCGTTCCATAAATTGCTTTACAATCAAAGATTTCAACAAATCATCATCCGGCGCATAAATATTCGCAACCGGAAAACTTAAAAGCCTTGTTTTCAAATCCATAACTTGGAAATCCAAATTATTCAATATTACCGAACTTGTAAAAAATAATTTCGTATTACATTCCAAAGCATAGTTTATAATATGGAATAAAGTTTCCTCCAAATCATAATCCCCGATTCCCTTATCAACATCATCAATGACCAAAGCCGAATTGACCGGCACAATATCGGAAAAAATTTCATTTTTTATCTCATCAACCTGATAAACCTTAGCATTACTTTTTTCACTGAACAACCAAGAAAGATGAGTTTTACCGGAAGATTTTGCCCCAATCACGACAATACCGTTGTTACCATACCATTCCGGATAGACATCAATCCATTCTACCGCCTCTATATTACAAGGAGATACAAGGAAATCTTCACGACCCAAAAGTCTTCTATGTTCCAACATCAAAGGTAATTGTTGCATTATCGTTTCACAATCAAATAAGTATTTTTATTTTGGACATCAAGTCCTGCTCTTCTAAGTTCATTTACAACCGAATTCAAATCATAGTTGTATTTTAATTTTAATTGAGCCTTATTATATTTCAAAGCCTGCACTTCAAAGGATTTTATCGATGATATTTTTGAGATAGTCTTTTCAATAAAGCTCCAATCCGAAAGCCCGGAAATAGGGATAATCATAGATACGGATTTACCGAAATCCCCCTCATCCGTTGCCATCTTATACGCATCATTTATTTTGAAAATCAAATCCCTTGTAAAATTATCATCCGTTGTTTTAAAACTGTCCTCTATATTAAAAAGTTTATCCTTGAATGAAACTTTATATGATGAACCGCCAACACTTTTTACATCAACGACAATAACATTGTTCGCATTATATGACGAAAGTATACCCTTAAAAGAATCAAGTCCGGCATTATCCACATCAAAATAAATATTCGAATTATATTTATAAAATTTCACAACATTATAATCACTGTCCAAATTAGAAACATCAAACAAAGTATCCCCCTTAATTATTAATACCGTAGTCGGAGGCACATCACTTAAAACCTTTAATCCCTGATTTTTAAGATAGTCCAATATCAAGTTTTTATTCACCTGCACATCAACAACCGCACTGTATGATGTTGAGGTAGTTTTTTCATTATTAAGTTTAAGAGCCTGTATAAACTTTTCCATATTATAATTATCCGGTTCAACCACCTTTGATATATCGGATGATACAAGCAAACGTTGCAACACAGTATTAAAAGCCTTATCCCTGGCGGAATTAAGAGCCAACTTTTTTGCCTCACTGGAAGAATAGGATATCTGCGATACCGGAATATTCTTTACCACAAACAAATCCTGATATGATGAAACTGCATATGATACATTTGTAAAAAACATTACTTGCATAACAAAAGCAACAATAAAATAAAAACTTTTTTTCAATGATTTTCCCCTAACTAATAAGCACAAAATGTGCATTGTAAAATTAAAAATATAATAATTTCAAATAACTCTCCTGTCAAGCAGATTAAAAAAATAAGAATTAAAAAGGACAACCTCCTTAAATAACAAATAGGAATATGTTCTGATTGCATTGGAAACTTTTCCCTTTATGATTGTAATAGTAAATTTATTTTACTTATAATTGTTTTATAACACAAGGAGGGAAACTATGGAAAAGGAGCACAAAAAGATATGGAATGTTATTGATAAAATA
>CAZHAL010000077.1:0-3781 GCA_964530355.1 uncultured Bacteroidales bacterium
GACCGTTCTTTGAACTACCGCCAGCTTTCTTATGTGCCATTTTTTACACCTCTTTATTTTTACTTATGCAATTATATCAGTTATTTTAATAACGGTTAAATATTGTCTGTGACCTTGTTTTCTTCTGTAATTATGTCTTCTTTTCTTTTTGAAAACGATAACTTTGTCGTCACGAATTTGGTCAACAACTTCGGCCTTTACCTTTGCACCGTCAACAAATGGAGCCCCAACCTTGCCGTCAACCATAAGAACATCTGAAAATTCAACATTCTTATCAGCGTCAAGCTTTTCAACTTTAAGAACTTCATTTTTTTGAACTTTATACTGTTTTCCGCCAGTTGTAAATATTGCAAACATTTTATACCTCGATTCTTTTAAATGTTTTCAAAATATATAATACTTTCCTAAAAAAGTCAATATATATCTTTAAATTTTTTATCTTTCAAACATACCCTTAGGAGGGACTATTACTTTTGCTTTTGAGTTCTTCTTAATTTCTTGTATATTTTCATTAGGTTGATTTTGGTCATACTTGAAATCTTCTTCCAATATTGAAAACAGAACATTTAAGTCATAATGCATATCATCAAAGATTTCCGGTTTGCCGTTTTCAAGTGCAACATCGGAGAGATATTTTGGATATAACTTCATACAACCTTCTTTAAGATCATTGATATCCTTATCTGATTTTATAAATTGGTTAAGGTCACGACTTAGGAATGTATAATTATTTATAATGCCCAAGATTATGTATTCTTTTAAGTGGAAGGAATAATCTTTGCTTTTGAAATCAGTGTTAAGATTCAAGCCCTTTCCGGTTTTGTTTTTAAATACCAAATCCAATGATTTTGTAAGGGTGTAAAGTTGGTTTTCCTCAAAAAAGATAAGGTTCAAAATATTTTCCGGAAGTATATCGTTAAGAAATTCGCCTAAGGTGTCCTTGTTATCATCGTATAGATTATTAAGTATGTATAACAGATTAAAGGCGATTGTTGCCCTTGTATTATTCAGTGCGTTTATATTTAACAGTCTTTTCCTTACAGTATCAGGATTGCTTGTTTTACATAACTGAATTTTATTGTTATTTATTTTTCCAGTTAATTTTTTGTAAGAATTTAGTAAGTTGTGAAATATAGGTATTTCCGGAATAAGTTCATTTATAATTTTCATGGTTACACCTCTTCTTTCTTATTTAATTTTTTTGAAAGGTAGTTGAATATGCCTACACAAGTCAATGTTACGGTTATGACTTGTATAATGCGTAAAAATGCGATAAACGGTATTAAAAATATTGCAGTTGCAAAGTCGTAATCGGATTTATTTAAAAATACGAAAATCCAATTAAGGACGGTATACGCATACATTATTATTCCGGATATCCAGACAAGCGGATCTGACCACTTTGGTTTTAAATTCAATTTTGATATCAGGAATTTAATAAAATATACGGGACCTATGAAACACAGATAATAATATACTATTAAGATTGCGAGTAATTGGCATTTTGCGATTGTCGGATTTTGAATGAAAAAATGGAAAAAAAACAAAACAGGAAGCATTGCACCGTATTTTTGCAACTTTGATAATAGATTGTTTATTTTTATTCTTAGTTTTTCATTCATAAGCAATATCCTTATATAAGTTATATATATACTATTTAATGAATTTGTCAATAAATTTATTCGTTGAGCCTGAAAATATATTCGTTGACAAATAATAATAAAGATGTAAAATAATTCCCATTCCGAGAAAGCAGGGCTGAGTAGGATTACTCCAATCTGATAACGTCCTCGCCAATTAAATTTGGACTATCGGGCAAACCCAAGGTTTAAACTCAAAAACCTTGTAAAATAACCGCCGTCAGGCATAACAAAAAGGAGCTCTTATGAGTAAAAGACTTGAAACAAAGCATAAATTAGACCGTCGTTATGGTGTAAATACATGGGGACGTGCTAAATCACCTGTTAACAAAAGAAAGTATAAACCAGGACAGCATGGTCCAGTTGGTCATTCAAAAAGAACTGACTATGGAACACAATTAGCTGCAAAACAACTTTTAAAGGGTTATTACGGTAATGTTTCTGAAAAGAAATTCCGTTCATATTATGATGAAGCTATGCGTCGTCGTGGTGATACTGCACAACAAATTATTGCTCAACTTGAATCAAGACTTGATGCAATAGTTTATCGTGCAAATTTTGTTCCAACAGTATTTGCTGCTCGTCAATTAGTAAGTCACGGACATATACTTGTAAACGGAAAACGTGTAAACATTCCGTCATATCAAGTTCGTGTCGGTGATGTTATTACTTTGAAGGAAAATGCAAGAACTATACCTATGGTTATTCAAGCACAAAATAACAAAGAACGTGAAGTTCCTGATTATTTAAGTGTTGATGAAAAAAAGTTCGAAGCAACTTATGTTCGAATTCCTACATTTGAAGAAGTTCCATATCCTGTGAAAATGGAACCGAATTTGGTTGTGGAATTTTACTCTCGTCAGTAATAATAATTACGAGTATTATTTTGAAAGCTCCTTTTCCCAAGGGGCTTTTTTATTGTGTGGTTTAAGGAATATTGTCCGATTGAAAAGTTCAGGTTTTCTGCTGTAAATTTAATGAATAAGGAAAACTATTCCGATTTGGTATATCCGATAAAGGGATTTAAATATTCATTATAAGGACCAGAGGGAAATTATGAATAAAAATATGTATACGGATAATCAAAAATATTTTTTGAAACTTTTGAGGCGGAGTAGGATAATGGCCGGGCTTTCACAGCAGGATTTGGCGGACAGGCTTTTCGTTTCTCAATCAGCAGTTTCCAAAATTGAAAACGGAGACAGAAAAGTTGATGTTTTGGAGTTGATTGAAATATCAAAAGCCATAGGTTGCGATCCTGTGGAGATTTTAAAAGATCTTTTTGATAATTGGATTGACGATTAAGAATCGATGCGAATCGATATGAAAAGTGGCAACCTTTTCAGATTGCCACAATGTCTTTATACCCCAAGGGTCATATTTACGATGTAGTTTAGCATATCCATTGGTATACGGTTACCCAACCGTTGGCACCTTTACCACCACCTTTACCATCACAATCAGAATCATGTCCTGAGGCACCGTTACCACCTTGACCGCCGTTTCCGTTACCATTGTTTGCACCATTAGCGCCATGTTTCGTTGCATCATTTCTTCCTTTTGCGGCACCTTGTCCACCGGATCCGCCGCCGGCTGCCCAGCTTTGATTTTGTATTAATATACTTGATCCTTCTCCACTTGTACCATATACGCTTTGTCCCGGATCTCTACCTGTGCCGTTACCACCTGCACCTACTGTATAGTTTAATAATTTAGGTATTGAAATATAGACTATTGTTGAGTTTGTTTTATGTCCGTTTCCTCCCTTACCACCTGGGTTTGTCGAACAACATTTAACAAATGTGCAATCTCCATTATCCCAAGAGTAAGAACCGCCGCCGCCACCGCCACCGCCGGCGATTTCAAATTCATATAATCCCGGTTGTAAGACTATGGAAGATTTTGTTGGTGTGGTAAAGTTGTATAATGTTTGTTTGGTACAAGATGATTTTGCTATTTTCGTTCCGTTTACGCAAAGCGAATCGGATGGGCAAGTATTTTTTACTCCTTTGGAGCAATAGTATCCTGTCGGGCAGGGTTCACACATATATGTTTCCGCTTTGGTTTCGGTTGTGGAAATGCCGGCGAGCAAGCCCAGGGTTGATAAAGAAAATAAAAATTTGTGGTTCATAGTTTTTTCT
>CAZHAL010000078.1:0-3746 GCA_964530355.1 uncultured Bacteroidales bacterium
GGGTTTTGGAGCATATGGTTGATACGGTTTTGTATTTTGAAGGGGAGCGTGGGCATCATTTCCGAATACTTAGGTCGGTAAAGAATCGTTATGGTGCGACTGATGAAATTGGTGTGTTTGAAATGACTGATAAGGGGTTAAGTGAGGTTGCGAATCCTTCTGCATTATTTCTGGCAGAAAGACGTGGAAATATTTCAGGCTCATCTGTGTTTGCGGGTGTTGAGGGAACCCGTCCTTTGCTTTTGGAAATACAGGCGCTTGTTTCAGCATCAAATTATGGTAATGCAAAGCGTTCTGTTGTTGGGTATGATTTGGCAAGGCTTTCTATGATTACGGCGGTTTTAGATGCAAGATGTCATCAGGAATTTTATAACTATGATATATTTTTGAATATTGCTGGCGGTCTTAAAATAACAGAGCCTGCGGGTGATTTGGCGGTGGCGGCTGCTTTGATGTCATCAAAAAATAATATACCTGCGCCTGCGGATATGGCTATCTTTGGAGAGATTGGTTTGTCTGGTGAAATAAGGGCTGTTAACTTGATGGATTTGCGAGTGAAGGAAGCGGCGAAGCTTGGCTTTAAGCGTGTTTTGATGCCTAAATCTGTGAAGAAAAAGAATATGTCGGATTTTGGAATTAAGGTGATTGAGATAGGGCATATTCAAGATTTGGTGAATATGTTTATGAAGTAAATAAATCTTGCGGGAAAGACTAAAATATAGTATATTTGTAAATATCAATTTATAAGGAGAGGGTATGTTTACTTTTTTAGATTTTATATTTTTGGTTGTGGTGGTAGTGTCGGCCGTGTTTGCATATAACGGCGGTTTGATTGCGGAATCGTTCGGTATTGCATCGTGGATAATAACGGCGATTTTTACAAAGTATCTTTATCCTTTTGTAGAGCCGAAGTTTGCGGCACTTTTTGGTGAAAGTAATGTGTTTTCTTCTATGTCCGCCTATGTGTCGGTGTTTGTGATTGTGATAATGTTTTTATCGTTTTTGAATAAGAGTCTTTCAAAAAAACTTCATAATACTAATTTGGGTGGAATTGATAAATCGTTGGGATTTTTTTTCGGGCTTGTTCGCGGAATACTTATTATGGCGATAGTTTATATTTCGATACTTTGGTTTATTCCGAATAAATATGAACGCCCAAGGTGGATTGTAGATGCAAGGTCGAAACCTATACTTAAAGTTGCGTCTATGTTTATTTCGATACTTCTTCCTAATGGAAGTAATTTTGATGAGGTTAAAGAGGTTATCAAAAGCGATATGACCGGTAATGAGGTGGAGACGTTTGAGAAGTTGAGTAAGCCGAAAGTGCAAAGTGATAATGACGGCAGTTCGGCGGAGGACGGATATAAGGATTCTGAGATCCGCGATTTGGAAAGGCAACTTAAACAGCTTGATCAAATGGAGCTTGAATACGGTGATGATTTGCCTACTTTGAATGAGTTATAAAAAATTTCTTTTGCATATATTCTTAAAATATGTTAATATGAGATATATTTATGAATATAGTGAGGTATTGATATGAAATTAAAAACTTGCCTAGGGGGGGGGGTAAATCCCTTGTAAAATCAACAAGTTATCTTTGTTTGCTATTCTTAATGGCATTTAGTGTTTTTGTGATGTTTTCACAGGATTTTGTAAATGCTGCGCCAAGGAAAAAGGCAAGTGTCAAAAGGGCAGGAAACACCAAGAAGGCGAAAAGTTCATCAAGTTCTGCAAGTCATTCAAACTCTGCGAAATCGAAAACGAAAAGGGCGGCAACGACTAATGCTTCTACAAAAAGGGCCGGAACTACCAGGGCAAATACTGCAAGAGTTCAATCAAGAGTGAAAGGTAGAGTTTCTCAAACAAATAAGAAATCTTCTCAATCTGATGTCGCTCAAACTGATAAATCCGAGGAGGAGGTTTCTTCTGTGGAAGCTCAGAAGGTTGAAGAGGATTCAACTGTTGCAGAAACAGTAAAGCAAGAGGTTGAAGAAGATGATCCTGTAGCTCTTGCGAAACTTCGTATTAAAAAGGTTGAGGGTAGTGCGGATGATTATACCTGTATTGACGGTTGGACCAATCATTGGACTTTTTTTCTGCCTGAAAATGGGGATGAATGTAGATATATGATTATTAAAAACAATCTTATTATGGATAAAAATGGTGTTATTAAGAATGTTGCTGATAGAAATGCCTATGGTAAAAACAAGAAGGGATGTCCTATAAAGCTTGATAAGTTTGAAATGTATTGGTATTTCGATCACGTAGAGCCTTTTGGGCAATTAGGATCTTCTACTGATGCTTATAAAAAATGTATGGAGAAGCATTCGGATATAGTAAAAAATAAACTTATTTACATACGTTGGAATATGGCAGATATCAACCTTTCCTGTGAAATTTGTTCTTTTGGAAGACTTCCCAGAGAACCAAAATTCGGTGTGTTAAAAACAAAGATGACTATTAAAGAGATAGATAATACAGGAGTAAAAGGTTGGACGGAGGAGGAGTATAAAGCATGGAATGGTTACAGACCTATTTTGGGGTATTATTTTGATGATTTTTCTTTGTTTGAAGGTAAAACGAAAGTAGATGATTGTAAGGGTAAAGATGATTCCTATTATAGATTGGGAATATCTAAAGATCTGGAGAAGAAATTTCTTAAGGGGAATCTGTTTACCTATTGGGATTAAAATAAGTTGATGTTGATTAAAAATCCCCTCGGTTGAGGGGAAATTTTTTAGTTAAGATTTAATTTTTCATTTATGATTTTTTTTGCCGTTTCGAAAGTTTCTTCTTTATCATTTATTGATGTGTCAATGACTATGGCATCGTCGGCCTGTTTCATAGGACTTTCGGCACGGGTGCGGTCGGCTTCATCGCGGGCGATTATGGCTTCAAGGACCTCCTGATAATTGGCGGTTTCACCTTGGTCGAGATATTGTTTTAGTCGTCTGCTTGCACGGGTTTCTGCCGTTGCAGTGATAAATATTTTTACCGGTGCATCAGGGCAGATTACGGTTCCTATGTCGCGACCTTCTATGATTGCGCCATTGGCAGGTGTGCCGTCTTCAAGTGGCGGAGGGTTGGTTGCGAAACTTGTCTGATAGGTTCGCATAATCTTCCTTAATGATGGGATTTTTGCAACTGATGCAACGTATTTGTTTGTAAGTTGTGAACGACTTTCCGAGTTGTTTGCATAAGTTAAAATTTCGTGTGTGTCGGATAGGCGTTTTGCAACATCGGTTGCGAATTGTTCGTCGAGTTTATCCATATTGGTGCCCATTTTGATAAGGCAAAGTGTGATTGCACGGTAAAGGCTTCCCGTGTCAAGTCCGGCGAATTTGTAATATTCGCAAAGTTTTTTTGTTAGGGTTCCTTTGCCTGCGCCTGCAGGTCCGTCTATGGCAATTATGTTTTTGTTTTCGTTAGGCATATTTTCTCCTTATATTATTAAAAAAACACCTACAATAAATGTAGGGTGAAAAGTTATACAACTTTTTTATCTTTTTTCTTTTCTTGATATATTAGTAACGGCGCGGTGTCCTTTTCAATAACATCCTTGTTTATTATAACCTTTGCAATATTTTTTGTTGTCGGTAGGTTAAACATTGTTTCAAGGAGCAGATTTTCGATTATTGAACGAAGTCCGCGAGCTCCGGTTTTTCTTTTTATCGCCTTGTCCGCGATAGCCTCCAAACTGTCAGGTGTAAATTCAAGTTCGGTGTTTTCCATTGCAAAAAGGGTTT
>CAZHAL010000079.1:0-3665 GCA_964530355.1 uncultured Bacteroidales bacterium
GAAGTCTTTGACGGGAAATTTCCATAAGTCCGAATTGTGAAAGTTTTGCCATTTGCACTTTTGCACGGTCCTTTTTTAATGCTTCACGCATTTTTTGTTCGACAGCTTGGTTATGCTTTGGTTCCAACATATCAATAAAATCGACGACTACCAAACCGCCCATATCGCGAAGACGGAATTGGCGTCCGACTTCCTGGGCTGCTTCTAAGTTAGTTTTTAGTGCCGTTTCTTCGATATTTCTTTCCTTTGTTGCACGGCCGGAGTTAACATCGATTGCGGTTAATGCTTCGGTTGGATTGATGACTAAATAACCACCGCTTGGAAGTTTTACGATAGGGTTTTGAACAGCTTCAAGTTGGGCTTCCACTTTATATTCAATGAATAAAGGAGCTGGGTCGTTGTATTTTTTGATTTTTTTCATATCGTCAAAGCCTATTTGCTTTGCAAAATCGACGGCCTTTTTATATCCTTCATCACCTTCGATTAAAATTTCATCAATGTCAGCCTTATACATATCGCGGATAGCACGGCGGAGAAGGTCGCTTTCTTCGTAAATAAGAGCCGGTGCGGTTGATGCGAAAGTTTTCTTTCTGATTTCATTCCAAAGGTTAATCATATAGTTATAATCGGCAAGTAATTCTTTATATGTTTTATTACAGCCGGCAGTTCTTGCAATAACGGTCATACCTTCCGGAATTGGTAAATCCTTTAAAATTGATTTAAGAGTTTTTCTGTCTTCACCATAAGGGATTTTGCGGGAAACACCGTATTTAATCCTTTTATTGCTGTTTGGCATTAAAACGCAATAACGTCCGGCAAGTGAAATATAGGTTGTGATTGCGGCACCTTTGTTTCCGCGTTCTTCCTTTTCTACTTGGATAAGAAGGATTTGACCGGATTTGATAACTTCCTGAATTTTATATTGGCGAAGAAGTTGTTTTCTTTTTTCCTCTGATTGGCGTTCAACGGCTTCGTCTTCGTCGTCTGCGAATGTTTCAACGGAAGAATCAGAGCGTTTTTCGTCGTCCTTATCCTCATCATCCAAATCCTGGGAAATAAGGAGGGCTTTTTTATCCTCTATTGGTATTTGGAAATAATCGGGATGTATTTCGGAAAAAGGTAAAAAGCCGTGTTTTGTGCCACCGTATTCCACAAATGCGGATTGTAATGACGGTTCAACGCGAATCACCTTTGCAAGATAGATATTTCCTTTTATTTCCTTTTTATTTATAGTTTCGAGTTCAAAATCTTCAAGTGAATTATTTTCGAGTAGGGCAACTCTGGTCTGTTCGGAATGAGTTGCATCTATTAACATTTGTTTTGTCATTTCTTTTCAATCTCCAATTTATTTTATTTATATTATTATAAAAATCTTTATGCGGATTATATAGTTTGAAAAAATTGTTACTATATAAATTACAGTTAAATAAACAAAAATTATTGAATGTTTTGCCGCCATTAGGCACAACACCTATATTTTTTAGAAAATTTGTAAGTAATTTCATCATTTTATTTCTTAATTTATTTAACCGGTTTTAAAGTATAGCTAACTTTTTCTGTATTTACAAGTTTTTTATAAATTACTTTTCATTTTTTGTTTTTTGTGATATAATTTATTAAAAACATTTATAGAAGAGGACTTTTTCAGCGTTGTTAAAGAAAATAAGGAAGTTTTTGTTATTTATTGCTTTTTCTTTTACATTTCCGTTATGTGTAAATGCGGCAAATAATGCTATTGTCTTCAGAACCGGTATACAGTCAGGAAATGTTTCCCGATTTGTTTTGGAAACGTCGCAAAATCCCGTCTATAATATTTTTTATTTGGAAAATCCAAGTCGTGTTGTTATAGATGTTGCGGATTTGAATATTTCAAATGTTAAAAAAGAATCGTCGAAAAGCGGATTTATTTCTGATGTCAGGGCTTCTGTCTTTGATAAAAATACGGCGAGAATAGTCCTTGATTTGGGAAATTATGCAAAAATTAAAAATCATTTTGTCTTAAATCCGATAAATTCAAATAAAAATTACAGATTTGTTGTTGATATTGAAAATGCGACAAGTTCGGAATTTAAAAATCTGGTAAAAAATCATTATTCCTATCCTTCTTCTAACTATATATCCAAATCGGATGGTATTATGGAAATAGAGCTTAGTTCATCCGGTTCGGGTAATAAATCGTCAGAGAAAGTAGTTGTAAAGGAAACCGTAAAAAAATCCGGTAACGGTGATACGACTACGAAAACAACTACCACCACAACAACAAAAATTACCACAAAAACAACTTCTTCCGCACCGAAAATCGATAAGCCGAAAATTATTGTTATTGATGCGGGGCATGGCGGAAAGGATCCCGGAACAATAGGTGCAACAGGGACACAGGAAAAAAATATAGTTCTTAGTATGGCAAAGCAACTTCGTGACATACTTAAAAAGAATCCTCAGTATAAAATTATTATGACAAGGGAAACCGATATATTCCTTCCTTTGCGGGAAAGATCTGAGATTGCGGAAAAAAATAATGCGACATTTTTCATTTCTATTCATGCGGATAGTAGTCCGAAAAAGACTACAAAGGGATTTTCCATTTATACATTATCCGAAAAGGCAACCGATGAGGAGTCAAAGCGTATTGCGGAAAAGGAAAATGCGTCCGACCTTATGGGAATCGGCACATTTGACAGTTATGATGCCGTTACAAAGAATATTTTGGGTGATTTGATGCAAACGCAGGTGAAAATTGCGTCTGTGGAAATGGCGACAGAGATAGTAAATCAGGTAAGGCAGGATGTTCCTTGTGTGGACCGCCCAAGTAGGGAGGCTCCTTTTACTGTGCTTCGCTCGGCTGTTCCTTCCGTCCTTGTTGAAATGGGTTTTCTTTCCAATCAAGAGGAGGAAAAGAAGCTTAATCAAAAATGGTATAGGGAAAAATTGGCTTACTCCCTTGCTCGCGGTATTGATAAAATGTTGAAAGATTAAAAAATTCTTTGTTTGACGAGTGTATTTTTTTGTAAATATTATTGACAAAGTAAAATTATTTGTTTATAGTTCCTTATATATAAAATAAGGAGTTTAAAATGTATATAATTGATGACAAATACTATAATAAAAAAGATGCGTTGAAACGTTGTAATGAATTTATTGCTAAATCGCAAGTTTTCTTTTCCGACGGAAGTTTTGTGAAGGGTAGTGTTAAGGGTGGTTACGGGTTTGTCGGGCTTGGCAAAAATAATGTAGAAATAAAGGGTGTTGATACGGCGACTTCGCCTGTTGAAATGGAATTAAAAGCCATCAAGCATACTCTCTTATACCTTAATGTAAACAAGAAAAATTTTGCAGAATCCGATATAGTGATATTTAATGATTGCCTTAATGCTATATCAAAGATTAAAAAGTATGTTGAAAATCCGACCGGTGCGAATGAATTGCTTGATGAAATATATTTCCTTCTTTCATCAATTAAAGATAAAAATGTTTCAATTTGTTGGGTGAAAAAGGAAAGTTTGAAATATCATGAGCGGGTTGACAGTTTAAGCAAAGCCGCACGTGATATGCAAAGATAAAAAAATTAAAAAAATGCTTGCATTCCTATAAAATAGATGTATAATAGCACCTATGTTTGAAAGTTGTCCCCATCGTCTAGAGGCCTAGGACTAGAGGCTTTCAAT
>CAZHAL010000080.1:0-3522 GCA_964530355.1 uncultured Bacteroidales bacterium
GCGCCAGTTTGTGGTACTGGATGCCGCCAGTTCGAATCTGGTCATTCGCCCCATACAAAAAATTCCATAAATAAAAAATTCTCTAAAAGGTGAAAAAATGGGAAAAAAGAAATTCTCTACTGCTGATTTAATAATAAACCTAAGCGGTATTCCTCTTTGCATTATAATATTCGGCTCTTTATTCCTTATTTCCCGTTGCAGTATAAAAACTGATAAGAAAACAACTGATTTTGCAGACAATAATATAACTATAAAAGAAGCTCCTTTTTTAGACGTTGAGTATGTTAAATCAAGGAACTCCCTCGCAACCAAATACAGTTTATTAAAATTGGATGTAAATAAAAACGGTGTTTTTGATGACGAAGATGTTATTATAAAAACCACTGACCACCTTTTAAAATCAAAAAATGCGGATTTCCCATTGGAAAAAAATAAAAAAGTTATCTACTTTGAACACAAAGACACTAACGAAAGAGGCATCCTTGCTTATCAAAACAAAGATAACGAGTATGTAGAAAATGATCACGAAACTTTTTATTCAACAAAAATCACAAAAAAACTTTTCGACAAACTTCCCGAATATATGACTGATAATAAGCAAAGATAAAAAACAGCTGGATTAAAAATCCGCCTTTTTCAAACTAATTCACGCCATACAAACTTTTTCTTGAAATATAACCTTCATACTTTTTATTATTATAATTGGTTTTCACTTTACAAAACATTCCTTCACACTTATCAACAAAAAATATTATCCCCTTATTAACATTCGCAATCACTTTCGCCTTCATTTTCGGCTTTTTATAAAGCAAGGCATTATCATCCTTTACCATAGCATAGGTTTTATTTGTAAAATTATCTTTGTAAAGCCAGGAAAGATTCCCGTCAATATCCTCAATCTGATACCATCTGTAATATTCATTAACCACCACTACCGGCAAAAACTTTCTGACATAAACATACTTAATCGGATATTTGACATCCGGACCGACCCTTGCATTTGCCTTATCAGTTTTCAACGCCATAAACCTGGGCAAAGGTTTACCGGAAAACCTTGGCTCTTCCGCAAAGACAGAAAAGCTAAGTAACATAAACAGACACAAAAATATTTTCATATTTCCCTCCACATCGGAAATTATACCACATTTTTTTTAAAATTCTAATTTTTTTATGGATTTTATTTTTTTTTGTGATATAAACACTGTATATTATTAATAACCTATGCGGATGTGGCGAAATTGGCAGACGCGATAGACTTAGGATCTATTGCCTTACGGCGTGGGGGTTCAAGTCCCTTCATCCGCACCAACTTTAAATCAATCAAAGGACAATAAAATGCAACCAACAAAAGAAAAAGTAAAAGGAATTAAATACGAATTATCTTTTGAAATTCCAACTGAGGAATTTGAAACAAAGTTAAACGAACAACTAACCGAATTTGCAAAAACACATAAGGAAAAAGGCTTCCGTCCCGGACACGTTCCTATGGAAGTAATCAAACAAAAATACGAAGGCCACTTCATAGGCGACGTTATAAACTCTTTAATAAACGAATCGCTTTCCTCTTATTGCAAGGAACATGATATAACACCTGCTATCCAACCAAATATAAAGGTTGACAGCTTTGTTCGTAACGAACCGTTAAAATTTTCCGCTGATTTTGAAATTCTACCTCACATAAAGGATATTGATTTTTCAAAAATCACACTTGAAAAAAAGGTTGCACATGCAACTGATAAAGAAGTAAACGAATCCCTTGAAAATATTGCAAAATCAAGATACACAACCGAACCTGTCTCTTCCGACAGAAAAACAAAATCCGGTGATATCGCCGTAATTGATTTCGAAGGATTCGAAGGCGGTAAAGCATTCGAAGGTGGCAAGGGCGAAAATTATCCGCTTGAACTTGGCTCTAACACATTCATCCCGGGATTCGAAGATCAGGTAATCGGTCATTCAAAGGGCGATTCGTTTGACGTAAACGTTGAATTTCCAAAGGATTACGGTCATGCTCAACTTGCCGGCAAACCAGCGGTATTCAAAGTAAAAATTAACGAAATAAAGGAAAAGAAAATCCCTGAAATCAACGACGCTTTTGCTGTTGAATTACAAAGAAAGGATTTAGCTGACCTTAAATCTTATGTAAAGGAATTATTGGAACAAAATTACGAAACAGCATCAAAAAATATGATGAAGGACGAACTCCTTGATAAACTTGCTGATGAAAAAATTGAACTTCCTGAATCACTTATAAATCAAGAAGTCGAATATATGTTCCACCAATTCCAACACACTACATCAGAAAAGTTGGATGAAAAGGCTGAAAAAAAGAAAAAAGAAGAATTAAAAAAACAAGCCGAAAACCGTGTAAAACTTGGTTTAATCATTGCTGATATAGGTAAAAAGGAAAAAGTTGAAATCACTCAAAACGATATTCAACAGGCAATTATGGCAGAAGCAATGAGATATCCTCAACAAGCAGGTCAAATTTTTGAATACTATCAAAAAAATCCATCTGCAGCAGAGGCAATTCGCGCCAATGTATTCGAAGAAAAAGTTTTGGATTTAATCCTTTCAAAAATAAAAACAAAGGAAAAAGAAGTTCCGGCGACGGAATTTACAAAACCTAAAAAATAAAAAACAAAGCCTCCTGAACGGGGGCTTTTTTAATATCAAAAATATATAAAAAATTACTTGCTTTTATAAACCATTATGGACTAGAATAAACTTAAATTATAAATAAAGGAGATGAAAAAATGTATATTACCATTGAAAAAGCAAACTTATCAAAAACACTTTCACATCTATACAGAATTGTTGAAAAAAAATCCACAATCCCTGTTCTTTCCAATATAAAGATAGAGGCAAGTGACAGCCTAAAATTCACTGCAACAAACATAGATTTGGAAATTATCGAAGTTTTGGATGCATCTATAAATGAAAAGGGTTCAACAACAATCCCGGCACACATTTTATACGACATTGTTCGTAAACTTCCGGAGGGAAATATTGAACTTAAAACCTCATCTGATAATGCAAAGGTTGTAATCAAGGCCGGAAATTCGGAATTCACACTTCCATCACTTCCTGTTGACGATTTCCCTTTAATGAACAGCTCATCAATGCCATTCAAATTCTCACTTCCATGTGATGATTTAATCAAACTTATTGATAAAACAAAATTTGCTGTATCCACAGAAGAAACCCGCTACTTCCTAAACGGTATCTTCTTCCATACATTGGAAAAGGACGGCAAGGAACTTCTTCGTGCTGTTGCAACCGACGGTCACCGTCTTGCACGCCAAGATGTTGCAAGTCCGGAAGGTGCAAAGGGTATGCCAAGCATCATTATCCCTAGAAAAGTTGTAACCGAACTTCGCGCTCTTCTTGAAGACACATCATCAGACATCAATGTTGAAATAAGCGAAACAAAGGCAAGATTCTCCTTCGGTGGAACAACAATCACATCAAAACTTATTGATGGAAAATTCCCTGATTATGAAAAGGTTATTCCAACATCAA
>CAZHAL010000081.1:0-3486 GCA_964530355.1 uncultured Bacteroidales bacterium
GCTCTACCAGCTGAGCTAAACACCCAAAGCAAACGCTTTATAGCAATATATGATACCACAAAAAACATCATAGTCAAGTATTTTTTACAAAAATATCATTTATCTCTTATTTCTTTCCATTTGGCTCTATTCTTTTCATGTTCTTCAAGAGTTTTTGCAAATTTATGCCCGCCCGAACCATCTGCAACAAAATAAAAATAATCTGATTTTACCGGATGCAATACGGCTTTGATGCTTTCAATCCCCGGATTAGCAATAGCCCCAATCGGCAACCCCTTTATTTTATATGTATTGTAAGGAGTATCCGCCTCCAAATCCTTTTTATATAACCTTTTCCCCATCATATTTCCGAATTTATTAGTCAAAGTATAAATGACCGTCGGATCACTTTGAAGTCGCCAATTATTATTAAGGCGATTTATAAAGACCGAGGCAACGAGGCCCCGTTCCTCTGCAATTCCGGTTTCCTTTTCAACAATAGAGGCAAGAATTATCGCCTCCCGTTTATTTTTTAAAGGAAGTCCTTCGTCCCTCATCTCCCATTCCTTATCAATAATCTCCTCCATAGCCTTTTTCATTTTAATGACCAAATCATTTTTGGAAATATTCTTGTTATAAGCGTATGTTTGAGGAAGAAGATCTCCATCTTCCACATGCTCGGTAATTTTTCCGTTCAAATCATCTCTGCTATCTAAAATTTCAAAAATCTGCTTTATGGTTAAACCTTCCGGAACAGTAATATACTTGTTATACATCCTACCGCTTGTAACAACAGATTTTATTTGACTTAATGTTGATGAAGGCAATATCTCATATTCTCCGATCTTTATTTTATTTTGGTTCCAGGTAAGATACATCCAAAGTTTAAAAAGAAATTTTGAATTTATAACTCCATCATTATAAAGATTATCCGCAACGATAGAAAGTCTGTCACCTTGCTTTATTTCAATTATAACCTTTTCGTTTTTACTCATAGGAATAAAAAAAACATACCCTATAAAACATATAAAGATAAGGAAAATAACCAAAGTTGTATGTATAAAAGTTTTTTGCTTCATAATGAACCCTTAAAGTATGAAAAATATTATATCAAAAAATAAGGTATTTTGCAACTGTAAGCTAATCTATTTTTAATTTGAAAAGAGTTTGTTTTTCCTTTGAAAGAGGACTTTTCTTATCCAAAGTAGGATTGACGCCTGATTTAATATACTCCTTATAATATCTGATTTTAAAATCAATCCGTTTTAAATTTTCACGAATATTTTTCATTTCCTGTTCAAGATGAGCCCTTTGAGCATAGAAAATCTCAAGTCGTTCATTCAAAGTTTTCGTTCCCATTTTACACAAATCAAAATAATGTTTTATTTGCTTTAACGAAAGCCCGGTTGATTTTAAACACTCCAATATTAAAATATTAAGCAAATCATCATCTGTAAAATATCTGATACCCGATGCAGACTTTTTTATTTTCGGCAATAACCCTTCTTTATCATAATAACGAAGTGTATGTGTTGTAAGTCCGGTTTTCTTTGCAACCTCACCAATAGAATATGTCATTTTAAGCCTCTTATTTCCCATATGTTTATATTAAAATTAAATATAAATAAAAAGTCAAATAAAAAATGCTTGACTTAGAGTTAACTTTAAGTTGTAAAATGACCTTATGTGTAATACAAAAAAGGAGAATACAAATGAAAAATAAATTTTTAGTCGGACTGTTAAGCCTTGTTTTATCAAGTCAGGTAATGGCGCAAAACACAAATAAAAAAACTCTTGTTGCTTATTTTACATTAAGCGGTAATACAAAAAACGTGGCCGAACAAATTAAAAATGAAACTGACGGAGATATTTATCAAATTGAACTTATCACACCTTATCCGTCGGAATATCGTGCACAAACGGATCTTGCAAAAAAACAATTAAACGAAGGTATATATCCTCCCTTAAAAAAGGCAGATATTGATTTTTCACAATACGATACTATCTTTGTCGGAACTCCGGTTTGGTGGGGACATGCCGCGACACCGGTTTTCACATTTATTTCTGAAAATAATTTTGATAACAAGAAAATTATTCCATTTATCACACACGGCGGAAGCGGTAAAGCAAATGTCGTCGATGACATTAAAAAACTATGTCCAAAGTGCACAATAGAGGAAAATGCTTATGTCGTTTATGGCGGTTCAAATACAGACGACCTTTCAGATTGGATAAAAAAAATTAATAAATAGCAAAATAATATGTTCATAGTTAAGGCGGAAATGCTCATCCGCCTTTTTTTATTTACAATCAAAGGTTGAAAAAATTACAGAATATAAAAAATCTCTTGAAATCAAAGATAAAAACCTTTATACTGGACGCATTAAATGGGTGATTAGCTCAGTTGGTAGAGCAACTGACTCTTAATCAGTGGGTCTGGGGTTCGAATCCCCAATCACCCACCAAAGTTTGAAAAATCCGTCCGTGTGGCGGATTTTTTATTGAATCAAAATTCGCTCTATGATAAAATTCCAATAATAGAAACAAAATCTTATGATAACTGAAATGAAAAAGATAATATTTTTAATAATGTTCACATTATTATCATTAAATAAAGCAATGGCTGATAATAAAAAAGATTATGTTATTGTGGAAATATCTAACAATATGTTATCACCTAGTATACCAATTAAATATAGTAATTTTCAAAATAATAAGTTTTCTTTGAAAAAATTTTCTAAACAACAATGCTTTGATGAAGTATTAAAAAAAATTAATAATAGTCAAAAGTTTGCATATACTTATGATAATTATATAATAGATAAAACTTCAAATGGAGTTTCTATATTTTTATGTATTCCATTTGATTATTGGTTAAGTATGGATGAAAATAGTGATTGGAATTTTGCAAGAGATAAAGGGGGAGCTTTATTGAGTAGAAATATGGATTCTTTCATTTCTACAATGAAATCCTGTGGTTTGGATAAAATTGATGACATGCATATTCCAGTTCCTGAAACACCTTTAATCTGTGATAAATACAGTGAGGAGAATCCTGTGCCTGTTAAAACTTATGAAGAACTAATGCATGAGGACTGAGATGAAAAAGATAATATTATATACTTTGATGAATTCAATAAAAGGAAACCAACAATGAAACTAAAAAACTTTTTTGATAAATATCTTTTAATATCCATGTTGCTACTTAGCTTATCTACTGTTGATGTTGTCCCTGATAATGAGTTTGTACTTTTAATACAATTGTCATTAATTATTATCTTCACTTTGTTGTCATATTTACATAATATACGAAAATATCATACTTTAAAATCAAAAATTATTTATAGTATATTATTTGTAATATTTTGTGTGATATTCCTTGCATTAAGTTGGATTATAGCAGCATTGTTCTTTTTAGATATGTCAACATAATAAAATTTTTAAAGACATTTTCATCAAAACCGAATCGATAAACGAATCGCTACATCCCGTTTTTACTTTGTTTTT
>CAZHAL010000082.1:0-3455 GCA_964530355.1 uncultured Bacteroidales bacterium
ATTTAAGATATTAAACAGGGAAACATACCATAAATAAACCTTTTTAGCCGATTAGAAGGAGAAAAATATGCGCGCAGTTGATATAATTCAAAAGAAAAAAGAAGGGAAAACCCACACAAAAGAAGAAATTGATTTCCTTGTTAACGGGCTTGTAAACGGCACTGTTGAAGATTACCAAATGACAGCCTGGCTTATGGCAGTGTGCTTTAATGACCTTAATGAAGATGAAACCGCATATTTAACTGAAGCCTTTGTAAACTCCGGCGATATTCTAGATTTTTCGGATATCTCAAACATAGTTGCAGATAAGCATTCAACGGGCGGAGTCGGCGATAAGGTTACAATAGTTTTAATCCCTATTCTTGCAGCGCTCGGCATTCCTTGCGCAAAATTAAGCGGAAGGGGCCTTGGGTACACAGGGGGCACGGTAGATAAACTTGAATCAATCCCCGGGTTTAAATGTGCGCTTGAAGAAAACAGGTTCAAAAACCAAATTAAAGAAATAGGGGCTGCAATTTCAGCACAGACTCCAAATTTAACCCCGGCAGACGGCAAAATCTACGCACTTCGCGATGTTACGGCAACAGTTGATAATAAGGCTTTAATATGCGCTTCTGTAGTATCCAAAAAGATTGCAAGCGGCGCAAACATAATTGTTTTAGACGTTAAATACGGCGCAGGCGCCTTTATTAAGACAAAAGAAGAAGCGCAAATTCTTGCAGATTTAATGATAAAAACCGGCGCGAAGCTAAACAAGAAGATTTCAGCCGTAATAACCCCTATGGAACAGCCGCTTGGAACAAACGTCGGAAATTCTTTAGAAATAATTGAAAGCATAGAGTTTTTAAAAGGAAACTGCAGCAAGGATTTATACGTCGTTACCCTTGAAATTGCTTCTAAAATCCTTATTCTTGCAGAAAAAGCAAAAAATATGGATGAAGCAAAAGAAATGGTGGATAATGTAATATATTCAAAATCTGCCCTAAACAAATTAAAGGAGATAATAGAAGCACAAGGCGGCAATCCAAACGTGACAGAAGATTATGCCTTATTCAATATCGGGAAAAACCAATTTGAAATAAAGGCTGAAAAATCCGGAACGATAACAAACCTTGATGCGCTTAATATTGCAAAGGCCTGCAAACTCCTTGGCGCCGGACGTGATAAAAAATCCGACACAATAGACTTTGGCGCAGGGTGTGTTTTAAATAAGAAAACCAAAGATTATGCAGAAGAAGGCGAAACCCTTGCAACGCTTTACTTTAATAACATTAACGAAGCTAAAGTATCTGAAGCTGTGGCCTGCGCCACTATGGCGTTTAGCTTTTCCGCTAATTAGATTTTGTATCTGTAAACTTCTTTTAGCAACTTCGCGTCAAGCGGGGCTTTCTCTTTGTTTCTTTCAAAAACAAATTCAAACCCTTCTTTATTATTGTTATGTTCAATAACCGGCTTAAAGCCTGCACGTGCAAGGGTTAATGGAAACATAACATCTAAATCTATTCCGCCTATTACAACCAAAGACCCCGGCGCAAGCTTATCAAAAAGCTTTTCTGCAAACTCTTTATGATAATTCTTATCAACATATTTCCACATATTCCTGCACATAAAAAGGGAGGGGTGTGTTGAATCAATGTTTTCAACATCATCTAAAATGTTTGCGGTGCTAAATTCAACCGGTTCCGTTACAGTTTTTGAAAAATAAATTCTGCCGTTATCTCTTTGTTCAAAAAATTTATTCATTAATTCATTGTTATTGCTCAACCCGTCATTAATGGCATAGTATACACTTGGACGTGTGTTTTCATAGTTCAATAATTCTATTCCCTCAGCCTTTTCTTTCTTGTTTTCTTCTATAAGCTCTTCTCTGATGTCTTTAGCATATATGGGGAAAAATTTATCCGCACAATCACCAAATGTGCTTTGCAGAGCAGTTGATATGCTGTAAGCTTCGGAACCATCCGAACAAGCATAAATATAGGTGTTTACCTTGCTAAAATCATTAAACCTGTCTTTTAAATATTTATTAAAGCTGTTCCATTTAATATCGTGTCTAAATATTTCAGTATAACTGTTGTTAAACACTTTGCCGTTTGTGCCTAACATTTGCCCTTTTTCCGGCTTTTCAGGAAGGGTCTTTCCGCTTTCTAATTTATCTTCCGGATTTTTTACAAAAATATCTTCTTCAATACACTTTTCATAAAGCGATTCAGGAATAATAACTTCTCCTTTAAACTGAAAAGGGGAGAAGTTATGATTTACGGTATTAGAAAATTTAAAAGGCAAAAATGAAACTTCCATAGTCCTTTAAAACGGCAAAATACAAAATTTTGCCTCGACAGGTTGAATTTTTGTATGTATAATTAAAGCTATGATGGAAAAATTTTATGTAACAACTGCCATTGATTATGTAAATGGCGCCCCGCACATTGGGCATGCTTATGAAAAGATTTACACAGACATTCTTTTCAGGCACTTTAAAAAACGCGCAAACGAAGCCTTTTTCTTAACCGGCACAGATGAGCACGGCATTAAAATACAAAAAACCGCAAAAAGTATGGGCATTACCCCAAAAGAACTCTGCGATATCAATGCGGCGCAGTTTAAAGAAGCCTGGAAGCTCCTTGGAATTAATTATTCAAAGTTTATAAGGACAACAGATACAGACCACGAGAAAATTGTTCAGGATATATTTGAAAAGCTTCTTAAGCAAGGGGATATTTATAAACACAGCTATACAGGGCTATATTGCAGCGGCTGTGAAACATTTTTAAATGCAAAAGACCTTGATGAAAACGGCAATTGCCCAATCCACGGCAAAAAACCGGAAGAAGTTTCCGAAGAAAATTACTTCTTTAAGCTTACAAAATATAAAGATAAAATTATTGAGCACATTAAAAACAACCCCGGGTTCATTTTGCCGGAATTTAGGGCAAATGAAGTGTTAAACCAGCTTGAAAACATTGAAGATATTTCCGTTTCACGTGCAAAATCAAGTGTGGAATGGGGGATTGAAGTAAAATCCGACCCCTCTCAAGTTATTTATGTTTGGATAGATGCGCTTTCTAATTACATTACAGCCCTCGGGTATGATGTAGATGGCAACCATAGTGAAGAATTTAAGAAGTTTTGGCCGGTAAATTTCCATATAATCGGAAAAGACATCTTAAAATTCCACTCAATCTATTGGATTGCAATTCTTATGGCACTTGGCGTTGAGCTTCCGAAAGGAATTTACGCCCACGGTTGGATTACAATTGACCAAAATAAAATGTCAAAATCCACAGGCAACGTTATTGCGCCAAAAACGGTTATGGAAGAATTTAGCCTTGATACGCCGGATGCGCTCCGCTACTTTATGGCAACGGCGGCATCAAACGGCAAAGACGGTAACTACTCGGATGCTGATTTTAAAGAAAAGGTTAATGCCGATTTAGCAAACAATATGGGCAACC
>CAZHAL010000083.1:0-3397 GCA_964530355.1 uncultured Bacteroidales bacterium
TCTTCAACCTTAAGCTTTTTAGAAGCATGTGTCTGAGCTATCAAGTATGAGATAAGACGAGCTTGTTCCCATGTGTCTTTATGCCGATAATAGGAAAACTTCATCAGTGAAGTTATCTCATATGTTTGGATTTCATCAAGCACATAGCGTGGTGAAAGACCAAACTGAAGCACTAATAATGAGTATAGTTCAGCTATACTTATTCTTTTTTTTTATCGCCTTCGGTTCCGGATTCATCATCCGGATTCAAAATCTTCTCGATCTCTTGCTGGTTCGTCAGGATAGAAGCCAAGTTAAGCAATATAGAAGGATCCTCATCAAGAGCATTTATGAAATCATCCCAGCTCATAAAACCTTCATTATTAGCTAATAGAATACAATAGAAGTAAATATAGTTGTCAAGCGTGGTCTTGATTTCAAATGACTTTCCGGTTATCTGCTCGAAAAAAAAGATAGACCGGATAGTTTGCTTTACTTTGTAGTCCTGGTTTTTTATTTTGATTGTCATGGTAGAGTGGTTATAAATTTAATCTCTACCCATAAAGATTATATGGATAGAGATTAAAACAAAATGATTTTCAAAATTAGTTTCCGGTTCTTTAAGCTTATGCCTTAGCAATAGATGAAGCTTTGGTCGTGGAAGCGGTCTCATTAAGAGACATCACCGATACCGTGGTATTGAGTTTCTTCAAAGCGCCAGTTCCAGTGAAAGTGGCTGTGAAAGTAGCATGCTCCCCACAGGCGGCATTGAGACTAAGCGCGGTCAGAAGCGCCATTCCTTCATATCCGGATTTATCTTTGGGTTTCCAGCCGCCCTCAGGTACTTCATAGTATTCCCCCTTTGCCGGAAGAGTAGATTTAAGACCGAATACAAGCTTGATGGGTTCCTTCTTAATGAGAAGGTCATAAAGCTCATCATAGGAATAGCCGTTGCGAGGATCGCCACAGAGATTCTCAGTGGTGGCTTCCCAACTGAGAAGCGAAATTTCATTAGTCTGCCACTCGCCACCGCCGTTATCCTTTGTTGCTGTACTGGTCACCTCCGCATTCACATTGAGTGTGTGCGAAGTCGAGAACGCGATCGATTTTCCTGATTCGAGGAAAACCATAAGTGATTCACCTTTTATAAATGACATATCAATATGTTATTAAAGTTTTCTGTTTATAAAGATTAGTTGGTTAATCTTTTACATAAAGATTAGTTAGTTTCATTTTCATTTACATTATATTTATATCTTATCCTCACACCGTTTCTGCTATTTTTAATTTTTCCAGTTAAGTATCTGAATATTGTGCTTGGTGTTATATTCAAATCTTTAGCCGCCGCTTTCACAGAAAGCCATTCTTTGATTATGTTATCATTTTCATCTACCTGAACTATTATCTTAGGAAGCTGCTCTATTTTTTCATTTGGATTATAACCTTCTTTGAATCTGAGTATTAACCCTGTTCTTGTAGTTGGTCTACTTCCTTTGCAAATCGATGTAATTGTCTGATGACATATTCCGAGTGCTTCTTCTGCGAGCTTAACTTGTTCCCACTCATTTATTATTTCCCCATTTTCGTTTAACTGGATTATAGCTTTATCCGGTTTAACGTAACACGGTCTTTTAATCGGTGATCCGTATTCCCATCTGTAACCCCCGGCTTGCGTATATACGTTTTTCAAATTAAGTCTTATCCCATTTTTACATACATTAGTCTGTCTTGAAGCCTCGGCTATGCTTTCAAATTCGTTTAAAAATTCGTTTGTCTCTAAATCATATTGTCTGATAGTATAGTCTTTTTTTGGATTTCTGGGTCCGCTGGCGCATCTTCTACCCTTTAATTTATCACTTATCTTTTTTTTGAATTCTTCAGTATGATGTTTCTTATACAAGAAGCAATTTTCTCTCGATTTATTTTTTCTTGCTTGTTCACTCCAAACATACTTCTTTTTAGGTGCAAAGACATTATTAGTATAACACCATCTGTAACCCCCAACGGTATGCCTTTCACCACGGCAACATTTTGAGATACCGCTACTATCTATTCCAAGTTCTCTTTCAATAACAGAGGCGCTTTCCCATTCACGTATAATTTCATTGGTTTTTGCATCTATCTGATATATAGGAAAACATCTGCATCCCTCTCCACCCAAAGAAAGATTATATCCTAAATCCGGGTTAAAGGTATTAAAAAAGTAGATATACATCTTTTCTTTCTCATCTAACTTATCAGGTGAGCAGTATTCCAAAATCTCATAATCCCAATATTCGGCTGAATTATACTTCTGACGTGCATTATTTATATATACACCAGCGTAATCGCGATTAAAATTAAAAAAGTTAGACTTACGGGTTTTCAAATCATGGCTCTTACCGATATAAGATTTACCGGATATTTTATTAGTCACCATATAGATACCGCAATTACGGTAATCTAAATCTTTATCTTGTTTCTTCAAAATAAATATGATAGTTTAAATTTTACTATCCTATTTATCTGCGTTTTTTTTTAAGCGGATATAACAAATCCTGACACTGTGAAGCGTCAGGATTTCTCATCTTCAGTTTACCACCCTTTCAGTTCACACCCGGTTCATTCGCCATGCTTACCGTAAATTTCAAAACCTGAACATAGTTATCATTTGCCCATTCTTCTGAAGAATCCGTCAGAGTAATGTCAGTAATCCAGATAACTTCATCTTTGGAAGTTTGAAACTTGCCGTGAAGATGTTCCAAGTACATCTTCACATTGATTGCTTTCTCAAGACTATATATGTACGTGGGTGAGATTACGGCAATTTCTATTTCTGCTTGCTCCAAGTAATTATATATGTCTTTGGTATTGCTGACGGTCAATGAATTCCTTCTATACACCCCGAAAATTCCAGAAGTGTTTTGTGGAGCAATGACCGGATATATATCGAGAATGTCTTTAAGCTCATCGTGCAAGACCTTGCCGATTTTAAGTGATACGCTTCTTATCTTCTTCATAGTCAGTTATTAATCCCAAATTTTACCTATTTCATTCTCCACCACTTCAATAATCTTTTCCGTGACCTTTTTCATATCCTGCTCACGTGCATCAGCGAAGAAGTGAAGAGCTTTCAAACTTCCGCGGTTTTCCCCCTTCTTGTAGGTTCGGTGGTGATTTCGGTCTGCCTTATGGTTACGTTTCAGCTGACGGCTATCAGTGCCTTTCTCAAACCATCTGTTCAAGTAATTACCTAAGATATAAACCGTTACCGCTGGTCTTTCAGAATTCTTGTTCTTGCTGACCCGGACACCCTCAGCCATTGTGATATTATCCTTTTCTCTACCCACGGCACGCGAAGCCTTTGGCATCTTCTTGATTAACCTTGTCTTGGCTGAATCACGCAAGACCATACCCCCGGAGGTTAAAGCTTTCATCA
>CAZHAL010000084.1:0-3153 GCA_964530355.1 uncultured Bacteroidales bacterium
GCTACAAAGGCATTAAAAATGACTGCCGGTGATTTATTAGACCTTGGTATTATTGATAATATCATTACGGAACCTGTCGGCGGTGCACACAGAAATAAGGAGGAAGCTATCAACAATGTTAAAAATGCATTGAAAGATGAGCTTAAAAAACTTTCAAAATTAAGTAGGAAACAAGTGAGAGAGAAGCGTATTGCAAAGTTTGAAACTATGACAAGAAAATAGGCCTCTCTATGTGGACACCGGAAACAGATATAAGTAAAAATCTTACTCTTTGGATTACACACGAATGTAATATGACTTGTAAATTCTGCCGTGATTCTGCTCATAAGGGAATAAAGGGCTTTATGAGTATGGAAGATGTTAAAAAAAATCTTGCCGATGCAAGGGCCAACGGAATTACAACTGTTCTTATAGGTGGGGGAGAGCCTACTTTACATCCTGATGTAATTGAAATTGCGAAACTTTGTAAAAGTTCAAATTTCTTCACGGTTATTACAACGAACTATACCAAACCTGATATAATAAAACAGTTAGACGGTATTTGTGATACTATCAATATTTCCGTTTATAAGGAAAATGAGCATTTAATTCCTAATCAATCGGATTTTAAAAGTGTTCTTTGCCTTAAAACACTTATGTATGCGGGTCGTTGGAAGGATAAGTCCGATTTTGATAACTTTATTTATAAATACAAAGCAAAAGTTCCGAATATGGTTTTCGGATGTATGCGCGGACATACCGCGTGGTGTAAAAATCATCAGAATATTGATTTTTATGATGAAATAGAAAAGGAATCGAAAATAGTTGAGGGAAGTCGCGGAAATCCCGTTTGGATTTATAAGGGGACTTTTATTGACAGGAAGGATTTGTCAGTTCATCACAAAAGGCATATGATGGTTGATGTTCGCGGAACCGTTTATAATGCAAATGGTAAAATGATGTTAATGAATGAAAAAATACTTGAAAATATGAATGGAAATGTAAGAGTGTAAAATGGTAAAACTTTTTATTGTAAGACATGGCGAAACAGATCTTAACGGCAGAGGTATTATTCAATGTCAGGTTGATACCTATTCCATAAATGAAAACGGGAAGGCCGATGCTCACTATGTAGGGCAAAATTTGCCAAAGGATGTTGATATAATTATATCTTCACCGCTTAAACGCACGGTTGCGACTTCATCTATTATTTCAACCTATAACAATGCGTCAATAATACTTCTTGACGGATTGGAGGAAATGTATGGCGGGAATATAAACTCTATGACTGTTGAAGAATTCGGTGCGATGAAATTTAATCCTCCGTTGATATACAAGGGTTTTGTTTCGGGAAAGGATTTTGTTATAGGTGAAGGTCAGACAATTCGTGATTGTATGTTTTTGAATGATTTGGAATATCAAAATTTTTCCTATCCTAACGGCGAAAGCAAGGCAAAGGCAAAAGCCAGATTTGAAAAAACTATCATTGATTTTGTGAATAAACATCCACAATACAAAAGGATTATTGTGGTTTCTCATGGTTTTACAATTAAATCATTTATTGCCGGAATTCCGGAGCTTTCTGATTTTAAGATGATGAGGCACAGGGATATTTTGGAATTTAAGTTAGAAAACAATAAATTCATTTTTGAAAATTACAAAAGGTTTGAAAGATAAGCTATTTTACCTCTATCCAAAGCGGTGTATGGTCGGACGGTTTTTCGTTACCCCTCGGTTCGAGAGAAATACCGGCGGAGGTAACTAAATCCTTTGCTTTATCATTAGTTAAGAAATAATCAAGCAAGATACCGAATCCCTTTTGAAAGCACCCTCCCCTATATCCGAAGTAAGTATATGCCTTATCATTATCGGGGTCGAAAAGTCGGTATGTATCGTTGAAGCCCAAATCAAACCATTCCCGCATAGCAGACCTTGATTCCGGTTGTGCGATTGCATCATCAACAAATGCACTCGGGTTATAAATTTCCCTATCCGTAAGGGCGACATTAAAATCACCGCCAAGGATTAAAGGTTCGTCATTTTTAAGAAGTGTTTGCAAGTGTTCCTTAAAACGTTCCATCCACAAAAGTTTGTATGCAAATTTTTCCGACGGGACGGGATTCCCGTTTGGGGCATAGATACTTGCAACTCTTAACCTGCCGTCAATTAACGCCTCTATATAACGGGCGGATGAATCTTCTTTGTAAGTTGGAAGTCCGCATACGACATCTTCAATAGAATAGCGGGAAAGTATTGCAACACCGTTATATGATTTTTGACCGTAAACTTTTATATTATAGCCTTCGTTTTCAAAAAATTCGTATGGGAATTGTTCGGTTTGGCATTTAATTTCCTGCATTAAAATGACATCGGGGCTTTCGTTTTTTATCCAATTTAAAATATTTTCAAGATGTGCACGAACAGAGTTTACATTAAATGTTGCAATTATCATTTTAATTCCCTTTTAATTACTGTATTTGAATTTTAAACTTTCATCAATGAAGTTTGGGACGGCGTTATAAACGGAGGTTCCCAACTTTGCCTCGAAATATTCTTTTAATTCGGCGACCTCATCAAATTTGGATAACCAATAATCTACGGTGCCGTATTTATGTCTTTTCATTAAATCAATCATTCGTTGTTCCAATGTGACATAGCCTTCCTTTACCCCAAGGTTATCGGAAAGTTCAATAAGTTTATCATAATCGTTAAGCGGAGTATTGTTCACAAAATCGAAATAAAAATTCCTGTCATTTTCATCAATACCGTTAAACAAATAAGTATCATCAATTATATTTGTTTTATCAACGAAGCCATGGGTGATACAGAACCTTGCAAAATCGGGATACCCCTTTGATGTCAGGAATTTAAAACCTTGTATTTCATGGAAATGAACACCGACTTTGGATTTAGGTTCAAGGCATCGGCCTATATCATGAAACAGACCCGCGATATAGGCAAACTTTTCATCCATATTTAATTTTTTTGCGATGCTTGATGCAATGTTTGCGACATAGTAGGAATGGTCAATCCATCCCAAGGTTATATTATTTTTTTTACAAATTTCCCGGACTTCGGATAATAAATCATCAACTTGCTCGTCTGTCGGCAACATCATTCCCCCTACTCAATACAACAGTTAACAGCCTTCTTGATGCTTTCTTTTAATTTTGA
>CAZHAL010000085.1:0-3091 GCA_964530355.1 uncultured Bacteroidales bacterium
TAGAAGTAAAGGAGAAAAAAGACCGCGTTGACGATGCTTTGGCTGCAACTCGTGCCGCAGTAGAGGAGGGCATTATCGCCGGCGGCGGTATCGCACTTCTTCGCTCTATCTCTACTCTTGATAAAGTATCTGCCGACAACGAAGATCAAAAGGCAGGTATTAATATCATCAGAAAGGCCTTAGAGGCTCCTATCCGCCAAATTTGTGCAAATGCTGGTGTCGATGGCGCTGTCATAGTCGGCAAAATCATTGAAAACAGTGATGCAAACTTTGGTTATGATGCAGCAAAGGGTGAATATACCGATATGTTAAAATCCGGTATTATTGACCCAACAAAAGTTGTTCGCTGTGCTCTCCAAGATGCAAGCTCTGTATCAGGATTGTTACTAACAACTGAAACAATGATTGCGGAAGCTCCTGAAAAAGAAGCTCCTCAAATGGCCGGTATGGGCGGTGCAATGCCAATGGGAGGAATGGGTGGTTTCTAAACCCCGTCTGTTAAAAATCAAAAGGTGCCAGGATTCTATCGGCACCTTTTCTTATTGATATTTTGATTTTTTCTGAATAAAATAACATCATATTAATTAATTGAAAGTAATAAAAAATGTTTTTACTAAAACAAGAAGATGTTCAAAAAATGGCTTACCAAATTCATGAAGGTGTAGTTTATGAGTATGGTGATGAGAAAAAATTGCTTAAAAAATTTAACCGAAAGATTATAAGAAACTATATACTTTCTGCTTTATTAGGAGCAGGCCTTGCCACAGGAACTATATTTGCCACAAAAAATCCTGAACTTGCAAAAAATATTTTAATAGGTAGTGCATGTGTCGGCATAACCGGCTTAGCTTTTTCAATTTCTATTGAAAGTATTTTAGCTATGATTCAACGACAGAAATAAAAAAAGGTGCCGTTTCAGACACCTTTTTTTGTAATTATAATTATTTATGTTTTTTATAACCAATTACATAAATTAAAGCAATAATCCAAGTTATCCCAGCAAGAAAACCTATATAAGTTAAAATTTTAATAAGAAGTAAATCATTTCCCTTTATTTTCTTTGTTTCCGCCAATCTTATAGGATATAAAAATATATAATACACAAATAAAAATACTAACAAAAGTCCGATTAACAATAAACTTATTTCTCTCATAATACCTCCTTTTTAAATAACAAATCCTATTATAGCATATAAAAGAATTTATTCAATAAAATAATACCTGCTTGACAATAAAATTTTTTGTTTATATAGTAAATAAAAAAATAAAGGAAATTTATTATGAAAGAAGTAAATAAAAATATTGTAATGTCAGATTCTTACAAAGCTATGGAATCAGTAAAAGACGAGATAAATTATATTTTGGAAAATGCTGAATTTAACGAAAATATTTTATTACTTGATGCTGATAATCTTTTGGCTTACGAAGAAGTTGTTAAAAACGACTCTTTATCGGGATTATATCTGGAAAATAAAGGGTTTGAAACCTTGATAATAGGTGGTGTTGATTATAATGGCACATTACAATACAGGGATGTTTTACTTTCCGATGAAAAGCTAAGAAAACAACACCTTATGGTTACAGAAAAAGAGGATACTAGTAATCCGTTTATAAACTATGTTATAGCCTACGCAAAAACTTTAAGAAATGACGAATATGGTTTCATAAGAAACAATAAAGATATGTGGACAGTAATGCCGTTTTATAACAGTAATGAACGTTAAACAAGTTTTGCAACAGCATTTAAATCTTTATCAACTTTTATAATTTTTGCTTTTACAATAGTATTTGGCTTTATCGGATTGCCAAGAATTTTTACGAATATATAATTTTCGGTATATCCCTTGTTATCCTTTTCCACCAAAACATTATGAACCTTGTGACATTCTTTTTTTATAAAACGGTGTTTAAGTTTTTTCCCAAGCTCACGAAGTTTTAAGGAACGTTCCTTTTTTATGTTTTCCGGTATCTGATTTTTCATACCCGCAGCCTTAGTCCCTTCTCTTATCGAATAAGTGAAGACATGAAGGTGAGTAATTTTACATTTTTTTACAAGGTTGTAAGTATTCCTAAATTCCTTTTCGCTTTCATCCGGGAAACCGACAATAATGTCCGCACCTATTGACGCGTGCTTATTGAATTTACGAATTTTTTTACATAATGATATAATATCATCCCTGTTATGCCTACGTCTCATATCCGATAAAACTTTATCATCACCGGCCTGTATCGATAAATGAAAATGTGGCATAAGACGGCTGTCAAACTTCATCAATCCTAAAATCTGGTCATAACTTTTCGCCGGATCAAGTGATGAAAGATGAAGCCGTTCAAGGGTAGGGAAGCTATCAAGAATTTTTTTCACTATATTAAAAAGCGATTGATTTTTGGTTTCACTTCCATACGCAGCAATATCAACACCGGTAAGAATAATCTCCTTATATCCTTTTTTAAGGAAACCTTTACATTGGTTTAAAATACTTGCCTCTGAAAAGCTTTGATTTTTACCGCGGGTAAACGGAACAATACAATATGAACAACGATTATTACAACCTTGTTGTATTTGAACAAAAGCCTTTGTCTTCCCGTCAAAGGTGAAAAGCTCATCTTTTTGCTTTATTTCAATCTGCTCCGGCGGATTCTTTAAAACCTCACCAACAAAAACAAAAGGGGCATTTTGTGGATTTTTCGCTATTTCATCATAATATTTTTGAACTAACTTTTCACGATTACCAAGAACCGCCAAAACATTTTTCTGATTTTTATAATAATCCGCCGAATTTTGTGCCGAACAACCGGTAATAATAATATGGGATTTCGGATTTGCCTTTAAAATCTTTCGAAATTGCTGTTTTGCTTGCCTTTCCGCCTCCGCCGTCACGGCACAGGTATGCAAAACTATCACATTGGAAATCTTTGCATTTACCAATCTTTTCTTAATAATCTCACTTTCAAAAATATTTAATCTGCATCCGAAAGTTATAACTTTTATTTGACTTTCCATTTTTAACCCTAAAATTAAAAAAAAACACTTGATAAGATTATATAAGTAGTGTATAAAATATCAATAGTTTTATTTAAATAGGAGTAA
>CAZHAL010000086.1:0-3002 GCA_964530355.1 uncultured Bacteroidales bacterium
GCTTCCGGGCAGAGGTGATCCGGTAGAAGTATTTTTTTGTATTCTGTCATTTTTATTTTGATTGTAAAGTTTATATGGATAAAGATTATTGAAGGAATTCCCACTTGAAGCCGTAAGCCTGGGAAATTTCGCCCCGACAACATTTTCTCACCCTCCTGTTGTCATAGCCAAGCTCATCTTCGACCTGACGCGACCCCCACCAAATAGCAATGATATTATCTTCAAAATCTTTCTGTATCAATGATTTACTTCTGCGTTGGATAGCCGTTCCGTAGGTATTGTTATAGAGAGCATCACAATACTCAAGATTAAAAACACGGTTATCAGATTTGCTTTCGTTCTTATGATTAACCATTGGCAAATCATTTGGATTCATCAGGAAAGCTTCTGCAACAAGTCTATGCACATAATGTTTCTGTTGGCACAGCCAAACCACAAGGTAGCCATTGCCATTATTGGCTTGTTTCAAAATCAGCTCTTTATCTTTGTTTATAAGTGACTTAACTCTTCCTAAGTTACTCACTTCGTATTTTCCTACAAAACCTTGTATTGGTTTCCATATCTCAATCATTTGTTATGGTTAGTGTTACGTTTTATTATCTCAAGCACTTTGGCTTTAATCTCATCTTTGCTTCTACACCCCTGTAAATCACCCGTATGTAATCGGCTATGCTCGGTGGCGGTCACGGCAATGAGATTATTGGTATCATAAGCATATCTCAACATTTCTTCTTCCGGCACATCTAAGAATGAAATGATGTGGTGGATATGCTCTGCAAGTTTTGGAGAATTTTCCCAAACGGATATTTCCGAAACCGGATGTTTCATTAGATAAGCAAGCCGGAGATTTTTCCACGTGGTAGTATTATAAACTTGCTGGCGTTTCTGCCTTTTGCTTTCCGGATTCTTCGAGTATTCACGTTTCTTCTTCGGTTTAAATATTGTCGGCATATCTTATTGAGTATTAAGTTTTTCATAGTCGGCTTCGTAAACAAATCTGTAACCGTATGCTTCAGGAAAATCACCCGTGAGATTCATCATCACCACATCCTTTTCCCAAGTCGGGTGTACTTGAAGAAGCTCATCAATGGAATAATATCTTCTGACGAAATCACCATTTAACCGAAGCTGGAAAACTTCAATTTTCGGTTTCTCTTTTGCTTTTGTTACCTTTGGTTTGATAACTTTCGGCTTTGCTTCCTTAACTTTTACCACTTTAACTTTGGTAACTTTTTCTTTCTTAACTTTCGCAACTTTCTCTTTCTTTTCTTTCTTTGTAGCGTTCAAAAGTTTGTTTAATTTTTTAAGTTGCGTCTGTTCTTTTTTAATCTTTAACGGTGAGATAAACCAATACAAATTATCAGCACAAACGTTTCGGTTATTCCCGTCTTTGAAGCGTACTTGGGTGCAATCCGGACGTGGCTTTTCCAGAAAAACTTCTGCAACAAGTTTATGCACAAGGAAGAATTTTGTTGCACAAATAGTTACGGCAACATATCCCGAAGAACATATTCTTGGCGATACTATTTTTGATTTCATCGAAAAACCTTTTTCGGTAACTCTATCCTTTGTTCTTACCCTTCCAAGATTACTTACCTCATGGCTTTTTTCATATCCCGGAATATCTCGCCAAACTTCATTAATATTATCATTCATAGTAACTTTATAATTTCGTTTTCCTGAAGATTCTGTTTAATTTTTTGAATAATATCAGACACTTGCTTTATGGAGATTCCGAATTCATCTGCGATTTTTTGGTAAGATGTTCTTTTATACTCCACCCGGTGCCAAAAGTAAGAAAGGAAAATTTCAGCGTCAGCTTCACCGAATTCTTCTTGTATATATTGCACAAATCGAAGGTATCTAAGTGATGATCTCTCGTCTGCATCCAGCATTTCATCAGTATCATCAACCATCTCACGGTGTCTGTCGGAGATCTCCAAATGAATAGTTTTTGCTTTTTTCCGGCGGTTATCTGACAAGATATATTCAAATTTGGACGCTATGAAAAAATACTTCTCGAAGTTTTCAACCCAACGGTCATTTTTAACTATGCTGGTATATATTTTCAGGATAGTATTCTGAAAAACATCATCGAAAATATCATCGTCGAAACTTATATTTTTCCGTAGATTCCTTTTCAACCGCTTTTCATTATCAGCGATATATTGCAAAAATTCTCTTGCATTGTTCATTTTATAATTTTGAAAACCATTTCATAAATTATTTATCTTTATGCCAGCAGTTGAAAAATGGAAAACCGGATTACTCATCACGAGCGACCCGGCTAAAGAAACACTATATAATGAATACATTTTTATGAAGAATACTTTTTACAAGTATAAAGTTCTTACCTCAAGTAAAATACTGATCATCAATTTCACATACTCAAATTGCACATCATCCAAGTTTCTTTCCAGTGTGTGCTTTAAAGCCCATAACGTTTTCTCGATAAACTTGATACCACCTTGACCATATTCACATCTGAGTGTATATAACCAATTTATACAGTGGCAGTTCATCAAGTATTTTTCACTAAACTTATTCGGTTTCTTATGCAGATTATTCTTCAGATAGAACACCTTCAAATCCACATAAACATCTGAAAGTTCAGTAATTACTTCCTTTAACTTATATGTTTGAGCTTTTGTAAAAATAGCTTCACTATCTGCCCCTTGTCTGATTTCGACCAGCATTTTTAATTATTATTAATTTAATATATTTATCTCTCCACCCGTTGCCCGAAATTAAAGATTCTTATATTCCCCAGTAGCATCAAATGATGGGCAAGCTTTCACGGCAAAATCTTTGTGACTATAAATTTTCGCCCCCGGATAAAGTTTCTTTAGCTCTTTCAATAATTTAACCAAAGCTTCTTTCTGCTTTTCTGTTCTTGTATCTTTCGGCAACCCGTCACTATCAAGACCACCCACATAGCACACCCCGATACTATTAGTATTGTGCCCCAAACAATGTGCGCCCACTTTATCCACACTTCGCCC
>CAZHAL010000087.1:0-2885 GCA_964530355.1 uncultured Bacteroidales bacterium
CACCCACCAAAGTTTGAAAAATCCGTCCGTGTGGCGGATTTTTTTATTTGCAGAAGATTTTTCTTGTTTACAGCGGTTAAGTTTCGACATATAAAATATACAAAAAAGACTTGAAAAAATAATTTTTGGTGATATTATCAGTAATCCGAATAACGAATAAGAAGAAATAAAATGTATAAAAAGGCTAGATTTTCTCATAAATTTATGAATAAAATTTGTGCAAGATTGTTAGTACATTATTTTTCATTTTATTTGATATTTTCGCCGATATTTTCGTCAAAAGTCAATGCTCAAAGTTTACCTATAAATCCGGTAAGCGGTGCGACTATGGGTGTGCCGTCAAACGATGTTCCGGTATTAGACATAGCGAAGCCGAGTGAAGCTGGGGTATCTGTCAACAAGTTTTCAGATTTCAATGTAGGGAAAGATGGGTTGATAATCAACAACCTTAATTTGCAAAATTATAATTTCAATTACAAGTCGGAATTAAGCGGTGAGCATATAGAATTCAATCGTAATTTTCGTGATGGTGATGCAGCAAAAATTATTCTTAACGAAGTGGTATCGGGAAATCCGACAACCCTTCTCGGCACAACGGAAATTTATGGTCGCAAAGCGGATTACATTGTCGCAAATCCGAACGGGATAACCTGTGCTGGATGCGGATTTATAAACACCTCACGACTTTCACTTATCACGGGAAGTTCAAATATAAAAAATGGAGAGATAGAAAGTTTTACAATCTCGCCTAATGCCATATTAAGGATAGAAGGCAAGGAGGTTGGAAGTATCGGCCTTTATTCGCCAAGTTCGGCGGATCTTGTATCAAATGTGATAAAGATAAGCGGTGAAATACAAACTCCTGAGGATTTAAGGATATTTCAGGGGAACAAAAGTTTTGACTGGAAAAATTTCTTTGTTACTTCATCGGAAAATATCGGAACTGATATAGCACTTGATGTTTCTGCCCTTGGAGGAATGAAAGCAAACAATATATATGTGGTGGCGACCGGCAAAGGGTTTGGTGTAAATCTTGATTCCGATGTTATTGCAAACGGGAACATAGAAATAAATTCAAAGGGAGATATAGTTGTAAAAAACGCGATTGCGAATGACAATGTGATAATGCAAACTCCGCAAAAAATGACTGCAAATAACGGAAATATTGTCGGCAGTAATGTTTTGATTGACAGTGATAATTTGGAAAATAAATCAAACATAGTTGCAAGTGATACTATCTATATTGAGACAAAAAATGATATAAAAAATATAGGTAAAATAAGGGGAAATAATTTATTTTTAAGTGCAAAGGACATACATAATTACGGACAGATTTTATCAAACAAAGATATGGAAATTCTAACCTCCGGCAACCTTATCAATTACAGGGCAAGCGGTATTTTGGCAGGTGGAAATATATTTTTCAAAATTGCCAACAACCTGATAAATTACAAGGCGGACATTTATGCCGACGGTAATTTGATAATTGAAGGTCGTGAGGATATCGCCGACAACTTTACAAACATAAATCCTGATACCGTGTATGATAATCCGTATGTGGAAAAGGAAGTAATAAACAGTGTTAATGCGGAAAATACTCAAATATCTTTTGATGAAGAAAGTGAGGAAGGTGCGGTTATAATACTTTCAACCGGTGATAAAATCACTCTTCCGGATGATGCTTTCAGTGGCGATAATGTAAAATCCGGTGATACTTATGAATATATGGGTTATACATTTATAATAGGAGAAGAGGTAGTATCAGAGGCGGAAATACCAAATCCCGAATATGAAAAATGTGAAAATAATTGTGAAGGTATTCCCCAAACTATAAAGAAAAAAATTTACAATTATACAGGTGATGAAGTCTTTACCATAAAGGATCAAAACGGTAATAACATAAGTTATACTTATGAAGATGCAGAGGCGGAAGGTGATATTGATGAAGACTTGGGGACCTTGAATGATACAACAATTATACAAAAGGATACATTGAACGAATATAAAAATGCATCCCTTGATTATACTTTTAATAATAACTTTTTAAATAACTTTGTAAATCTTGCAGGCCGTATCGAAGCAAAGGGAAACATAGAAATAAATGCAAATAATATCACAAACAAATCGTTTGATATAAATACCGGCGCAAACGGTGTAAATCTGTATTATGATAAAATAAGGGATAAAGTAGACGGATGGCGAACCGCATGGAAAGAATTGGGAAGATACAAAATATCTTCTGTAAATCTTGACGGTATGGCAGGGATAATTGTAAGCGGGAAAGACTTAATCCTTAACGCTACAAACATACTTAATCAAAGTTCGATACTTTCATCAAAAAAGGATATGATTTTAAAGGCAAGTAGTATTTCAAATATAACGATAAGTGATATTGCAGTGCTTCCTGTTATTATGCAAAGGGTAAGTCTTAAACATGGCAGAAAACGAAGGAACAATAAAACTGAATATCAAATGCAACGCTATTATTCCAAACAACGTTCAACCATACTTGCCGGCGGTAATCTGAATATAAAATCAGATACCATTCAAAATGATCAGGACCTTAACCCTACATCCGGTATAGTTGCAACCGTTGATAATCCGAACATCGTGGATGGAAAAATTTCGGTGGATATAAACCTTCCGGTTGGCGATAACGGACTTTTTAAAATTTCGGATAGTGGCAAATATTTGGTGGAAAACAATGTCCCGTTTATTGATACACGCGATTATGTCGGAAGTGATTATTTCTTTGACGGCAACGGTGCTCTTTTCAACGGTGTTGATACGAATAAAATTATCGGCGATCCTGCGTATGAAACAAAACTTATAATGGATGCGATTGTAAAGGCTACACAGAAACACTATCTTGTAAATGATGGAAG
>CAZHAL010000088.1:0-2808 GCA_964530355.1 uncultured Bacteroidales bacterium
CAGAATCTATCTCAAACTTATCGGTCAGTCCCGCCTCATCAACCATTTGTTGAAACACGAACTGCGCCATAGGAGAGCGACAAATATTTCCCAAACATACAAACAAAACTTTTATCATTTTTTACCTTTTATATTTTCATTGTATAATGATAAAGGATAAAATAAATATTGCAATGCTTATTTCATTGCATTTCGCCGCCTACTCTGTTATCATAACTTAATAAAGGAGAAAGATATGATAAAGATTCTGACTGTATTATTTTTGCTTTTCTCTATGCCGGTTTGGGCGGAGGAAGAGAAACCAAGCGAGTTTAAACAAAAATATATTGCAAAGCTTGATAAGTGCGAAGAAAAAACTAAAAAAGAGCTTGACCGAGATGGGTTGATTACTACTGAAGATATGATAAATGCAGCCAATGATGAAACAATATGTTTTAGAGATATAGCCTATGAAATCATTGAAAAATATTATAAAAAGGACAGACAAGAAGAAATGAAAAAAGATTTCACCGAATATATTCAAGCGACTTCTAGATTCGCTAATGATATATCTGGACTTCATAATGTCTGTCCTTGTGGGACTATGATGGTTGTTTTCGCTCATTCCCAAAAGAATGAACATGTTAGAATTATGATTGAAGAGCTGATCTCAACAGTTGATATGCTCAATAATTGGCGTTAATACTTTTTAGCTCTTTTTATTAATCCTTTTCCATACATTTTACCAAATTCAGGTCTTGATTTAATTTGTTCTTCATAACTTTGTAGAATACTATTTTTCAATCCTAATTTTATGTCCTCTTTATCCATAGAATTAACTTTACTCAATGTATCAGGTCCTACTATACAATCGGCTTTTGCTCCTACAATTCTTTGTAAACGCATAACCGCCGTTCCCTGTCCTTGATTAACCGCATTATCAAATACTATTTTCCTGATATCAAATGGTAATTTATATATACCATATATTTTGTTTGCATAATAATCACGATATAATAAATAATTGGCACGAAGTCGTGTCAGTGTCTTTTTATCTTCATTTGGATATGTATGACTAGCAATGCCCATATTTGTTTCTCCGCCTCCATCAATACCGTCATCAGGTTTATATCCCCCTTCTGTATGACCTGTTGTTTTCATAATTGCTTGAAAATCCTTATCTAATTTCATTTTCTTTATAGTTTCAACATCGCCATACTTATAAAATACTTTATTTAAAGCTTTAATTGTTTCATCATCAGGTTTTATAGTTTTTGTAACAGGTAGCATCATTTCCTTTTGAAACTCACCTATTGATTTGAATAAACGTTCATTTGCATAGGGAGTGAGCTTTTCAGTCTCATACTCCTCCGGCTCATAATAACCAATTTCATATAATCTGGTTTTTATTTTAAGGACATCACTTTCCTGAGAACTACTATTTGATAAAGGAAAAGAAATATCTATTTCTTCATCACCGTAATCTTCTTTCTCAAAAAATTTACATTTACAATTATAGTGAAATGGAGGGCGTTGAGGTGGCATCTCGGTATATTTCCCGGAATGGTTTAAACATTCATCACAAGCTCCGCTTTCACAGATTATTTCATATATCTTAGTCATATTTTTTCCTCCTTTGTAAAAAAATCCCCACCATAAAGATGGGGATGCATTTAAATTTCACTTATGAAAAAGAAAAGTTCTTCGACCCTTCTTTTATATATACCTTTCAGATTGGATTTAAAACCGAAATCCCATTCGCGACAAACAGTTTCAAAATCTTTGTTGATAATTGCCTGCCTTAGTTTGGATTTTTTAAATGCCGGACCTCCGACATTATAGACAAGGGAAATTATAGCTTCAAGCTGTTTCCCTTTTAAATTAAGGTCGGAAATGTATGGCATTACTTCGTTTTTTATCCAATTATCAAGAAGAGCCTCTGCTTCTTCCTTAGTAATAGTCATACCTTCACATACGGGCATACCATTGATATAAGTAGTTCCATAACCGATAGTCCACACACCTGCGGGACATTTATAGGAAGAAAGATAACAACCTTCGTATTTTTTTATAAGATTATTCATTTACACTCACTTATATAGATTTCATAATAGACATTCAGATGACGAGAAGTTTCAAGGGAGTCAGATTTACTTGGCAGTAAAGGTTCATATATTGAACAGAAGCTATCAATCTCGGTAGTGCAACTTGTCAGCACTAGCATTACCAACACGAGCTTTAACTTTAGCTTTCGTGCTAACTTTTTTAAGAATTTTTTTAGTTTGTTTTGCTTTTTGTTTCGACACACCATTTTCTTCTCCTTTAAAATAAACAAGCAGGGTTCCCAAAATTCCCGCCACAATAAAATACATTTTCTTCATATTTATACTCCTGAAAATAATAAGGTTAATATTGCAACCGGATTTTCAAATGAATTTGTGGATATGGAAACACCTATATAACTTAGGACCAGCAAAGTTCCCAGTATTCGTTTTAAACCTATTTGACCATCAGGTTTTACGAAACATTTTTTTATGCCGGTCAATATAAAATTACATATTTTTTTCATTATTCCTCCGTTGTTAAAATAAAAAAACCTTGCCCAAAGAGGACAAGGCGGTTATAAAAAAATCCCTTATAACAAGGGAAATTAAAAAATCAATAACTAATAGTGGAGAGAGACTTATCCCATTAGTTAAAACTACTATACACTATTTTTTGGGAAAAGTCAAGAACAAAATGCAAACACTTGATTATATTCAAAAATTTCTTGTATCCTCATAACTCAAACTAAGCTCCTCATTAACACCATTCGTCGCTAAGTTTTCC
>CAZHAL010000089.1:0-2700 GCA_964530355.1 uncultured Bacteroidales bacterium
TATGGAGGAAGCGGAGGTAATGATAGAAAGGGAGGAGAGTAAAAAGGATGAGAAAAAAACTTAATCCTCGGTAAAAATATAATCAGATTATACTATATTTCTTTAAGAACAAATTATTGCAATAAAACCTTATCTGTGATAATATTTTACCATTCTTTGATATAAATTAAGGAGATAATAAATGACAAATGTATCAAGCCACAAATCCACAATGAAAAAATTTGAAACAATGATTAACACAGCAGATGATAATTTAGCAAAACAGTTAATCGCCAATGATGCAAGTTTCTATTCTCCGGCTTCCCCAACTCCATTATACGGAGGCAAAGGATACCTATCCGTCGTTCATTGGTTAAGACAGGGTTTTTCAGACATACAATGGAAACTTGAAAGTATGGTAGCAGAAGATAATATCGTAGCAGTGCACTGGTCATTAACAGGAACACACGACGGTGAATTTTTCGGCATTCCGGCAACCGGCAAACGCTTTTCAACTTCTATTATGAACTTTTATTATTTCAACGACGAAGGTAAAATCATTAACGATATTGCCTGCGAAGGTATGATAGGTATTTTAAAAGGTATCGGTATGTTTGATAAATAAAGCATTAAAAAATCCCTCGACCTGAGGGATTTTATTTTATCTTCCTGAATTTTCTTTTATACGTTTAAGTGTCAAAGTTTTATAAATATTAAACGCTGACTTATTACGTTTATTATGTTGGAAATTCTCATCATTAAGTAAAACATTAAGGATACCCGGTTCATTAAACAATACGTTTTGACACATTTCAGGAAACAACATTTCATACAAAACACCCCTTCTGAATGTCTTAATATCCTTATTTGCCTTTAAAACCATAAGTGGGAAATCAAGCAACTTTTTCTTTTCTTCATTAGTTGCAAATTTATCCGGATTTTCCTTCGATTTGAAATTTTTGGAATTATAAATCGATACCAACAAAGTTCCGACAAATCTTGCTTCATAAGGAGATGTTGCCAACAATTTAACAAATGACATTATTTGCTCTTTTATTGCCGGATCTTTTGATTCTATTTGAGAAATAAACATTTTTAATTGTTTCATTACATAAGGGTAATCTTCCCATTCGTAATATATATCCTTATTATATTTTTCAATTTTACTTTCATCAAATGATCCTGCCAACACTTTTTCGGCACTGATAAAATTATGTCTTGGATTAAAAATATACGCACTGTTTTCAAATGCACCATCAGAACCAAACGGTTCATAAATAAAATAAGGATGTTTATATAGTTCATCAAGTCTTTCTCTTACAAAAGCAAACGATTGATAATCAACTTTTTTCATTTTATACCTCTTTGTTAGTTATACAAATTATGACACAAGTATAAACAAAAAGAAAACAATGTCAATCAAAACTTTTTCTAAAAACTATATCGAACTTTCTCTTTACCGACAGTCGTGCTTTCTCCATGTCCGGGATAAACCACAATATCATCAAACAAAGTAAAAAGCTTTTTCAAACTTTCAACCATCTTTTGTTCATCACCGAACGGTAAATCTACACGACCATAAGTCCCATAAAACAAGGTATCACCGGAAAAAAGAATATTATCAATCAAAAAGCATACACTACCTTCCGTATGCCCAGCGGTATGTATGACTTTTATCTTTTTATTACCCAGCTCAAATTCAGCATCATCACCAAAGAATTTATCAACCGCCACAGATTCCGCCCCTGCAACATATTGACTAAGCTGCCCCAATAAAGGGACATCGTCTTTATGAAGAAAAACAGGCACCCCAAACTTTTCCCTATAATAATTAACACCTAATATATGGTCAAAATGTGCATGAGTAAGAAGGATATATTTTAATGTTGCCCCCTGCTCCTTTATATAATCCATAATATCATCAGTCGGCTCACTGCAATCAATAAGCACAGCTTCCGAGGAATCCTCATCAATAATCACATAATTATTGTTTTGAAGCGGATTTTTGATAAATCGCTTAATAATCATATTCCCTCCTATAAAAAAAGCCTCTTTAAAAGAGGCCGTTAAATTATTTTTTCGCACGTTCGATATAAGTTAAATCATCAGTCAAAATAACTATATCATCACCCGCATCTAAAAATTGTGGAACCATAACCCTGATACCGTTATCAAGTATCGCAGGTTTAAATGAACTTGTCGCAGTTTGTCCCTTTACAACAGGTTCAGTTTCGGAAATTTTTGCAACAACTGTCTTTGGAAGTTGTATTGACACCGGCTTTCCTTCAATAGATGAGATAATAACTTTCATACCGTCTTGAAGAAGTGGAAGTCTGTCCCCCAACAAATCAGGTGAAATAGTGATTTGTTCGTAAGTTTCTTCTTCCATAAAGACAAGATCATCACCTTCTTTGTAAAGGAATTGATAGTTCTTATCTTCGGCAAGAAGTTTTTCAACCGAGTCAACGGTTCTCCATCTTTCTTGTGTTTTAAGTCCTGTTTCAACATCACGCATTTCAACTTGAATAAATGCACCACCCTTTCCAGGTTGCAAAATTTGAATACCTATAACGGTATATTGTTTTCCATTGTTAAGAATAACCCAACCTGGTCTTATTTGATTAGCTTGTTGTTTCATATTTTAACTCCTATTAAATTAAATTTCTTAAAGTATAAATAGAATACAATATTTTTTCAAGTCAAAAATAAAAATCCTAAAAA
>CAZHAL010000090.1:0-2415 GCA_964530355.1 uncultured Bacteroidales bacterium
CATGGTGATATTATAACTTTCTTTATGCAACATTTACACCTTTCATTTATAGAATCTATTGAAAAGATATGTCAGGATAACGGTATAGAAATGCCGAAATCCACACCAGAACAAAGGGCACGTGATAAACAATCCCACGATTTATATGAGGTTTTAAAACTTGCCGCCGATTTTTATAAGGAATGTTTATATAGTGATGAGGGCAAGGAAGGTTTGGAATATTTAAGAAAACGCGGGCTTTCCGATGAAATGATTGCGAACTTTCATCTTTGCTATGCACCGAACGGAAATAAGTTGATAAGGTATCTTGAAAACAAACATATTCCAATAAAGCAAATTTTAAATTCTGGTTTAGCAAGAATAAGTGAGAAAACAAAAACTCCATACGATTATTTCAGAAACAGAGTTTTATTCCCAATTACCGATTCAAGGGGACGAATTATCGCCTTTGGTGGTCGTGTTATGGACGACAGCCTTCCAAAATATCTTAATTCCCCAGAATCAATGATATTTTCAAAGGGACGCAACCTTTATGGACTTGCCCAAGCAAGGGTGGAGGCTATTGAAAAAAATCAAGTAATCGCAACCGAAGGTTATATGGATACAATCTCCCTTCATAAGTTTGGTTTTAAAACTGCGGTTGCCCCACTTGGCACAGCAATCACTGAAATGCAAATTGAACTTCTTTGGAAACTATCCTCAGAACCTATTCTTTGTTTTGATAGTGATACCGCAGGAAGAAAGGCAGGTATCCGTGCCGCACTTCGTGTGCTTCCAATACTTCGCCCTGGGAAATCATTAAAGTTCTGTTTGATAGAGGGGGCAAAGGACCCAGACGAATTCCTACATTCCTTTGGTCATGATAAATTCCAAGAAATGCTTGATACAAAATGTATCTCCCTTTCCGATATTTTATGGCTTTATTTTACATCTGATAAGACAATACAAACACCAGAACAAAGAGCAGGGCTTGACCAAGAAATAAAAAAGGAACTAAGCCATATTAAAAACGAAGCTGTCAGAAAATTTTATACGGAGGATTTTAATGCTAGGATGAGGCGCGAATTTTCAAAAATCAAATCCGCTCCACCCGTGGTAAAGGTAAAGGCAAATCCCGAAAATCCAAATGAAAAAATGATTCTCGCCTTTGCAATTACTTATCCATCTTTGTTTTTTAAATTTTTGGAGGAAGGCAAAAAAATCACCCTTAACAATTCTGTATATAAAAAGATTTTTAATACAGTTATATCAGAGCTAAGCATTAATCCTCATACTCGCGAAACTATTATGAAATTTTTGGAAGAAAAGGGATTCAAACCACAAATACTTTTAAAATTTGAAATAGATTCTCTTATCAAAAAGCCAGATACTGCCGAAAATATTATGCGTGAAAAAATACTCCTTTTGCATAAGGAAAATTTGCAAGCGGAAAAGGCAAATCTTACAAAACAAGCATTATCTGAAACAACAGGGGATATATCAAAAATCCAATCTGAAATCCAAAATATAAATACCGAAATTGAAAGCATAAATAAACAGTTGGAGGAATTAGTATAAATGATAGATAAAAAATCATATAAAAAACTGCTTATCCTTTTTAATGAAAAAATCGGTGCGAAAAAATCCGAACTTAATTACTATAACCCATACCAATTTGCGGTTGCAGTCCTTCTTTCCGCACAATCAACTGATAAACAAGTCAACATCGCAACCCGTGATTTATTTGAAATTGTTGATAGCCCAAAAGCTATGCTTGAACTTGGCGAGGCTGAACTTAAAAAATACATAAAATCCATTGGCTTTTTTAATATGAAGGCAAAACACATAATTGAAATGTCCGAAACTTTGATTGAAAAATTCGGTGGCCACCTTCCAAAAACAAGAGAGGAGTTGATAAGCCTTTCTGGTATAGGTCGTAAATCCGCAAATGTTATCTTAAATGAACTTTACGGCACCCCTACAATAGGAGTTGATACCCACGTTATGCGTTTGGTTCATCGCCTTGATTTAGTGCCAGAATCCGCTACTACACCAGAACAAATAGAAGCACATCTTGATAAAATTACACCAGAAGAATATAAACCTCTTATCTCAAACTTCCTTGTTCTTTATGGAAGATATGAATGCAAGGCACAAAACCCAAAATGCGAAACTTGCTACATAAAAGAGTTTTGTAAAAACAAAGAATATAGAAAAGCAAAATAAGAAATTTTCCTTGTGAATATAGACTCCTAGGTTCGCCCCTTATTTTAGGGTATAATCTATATTGCTTAATAGCAAATATTAACCAACAAAAAAGGAGTTTATTATGGAAAAAAAAGATATGCAAAAATTCTTGGATACTTACTTAAAAAAATGGGATGAAACTTATAAAACTCAATCAAAGGAAATGCAAGCATCACTTCTTTTGATGAA
>CAZHAL010000091.1:0-2253 GCA_964530355.1 uncultured Bacteroidales bacterium
TATATATTGAGAGCGATTTTGGAAAAACTTTAATGAATTTTTATGAAAAAATATACGAGGTTGTGTCCTCAATCCCAAAGGGGAAAGTTGCGACCTATGGGCAAGTTGCCTTTATGGCTGGTAATCCGCGGGCGTCCCGTGTTGTGGGATATGCGCTTCACAGGAATCCGAAACCCGGAATAATTCCTTGCCATAGGGTTGTAAATCGGGATGGAAGGCTTGCCCCCGCGTTTGCCTTTGGCGGGGAAAATGCGCAACGAAAATTGTTGGTGGCGGAAGGTGTAGGTTTCCTGTCAAACGGGAATGTGGATATGAAAAATTTTTGTGTCGGAGGCAGGGATTAAAAAAAGCCCATTTTATGATGGACTTTTTCTTATTTTATAATATTTCCGTCTTTGTCGTATTCCTTTTCCCCAATTTGGATACCATTTTTAAATAGAATCTCTCTTTTTAAATTTCCATCCTCATAATAATATTTTTCATAATCTTTTTCTTTACCATTTTTAGTATAACCAGTTTCTTCTATAAGTATATCATTTTCATCATATTTGTATATATTACGTAGACTATCATTTATATAAAATTCTTCTTCTCTTTCAACTTCCTTATTATCATCAAAATATTTAGTCTTAACTTTCATCAAAACACCTTTATCTAAAAATGTTGAAAATTCTATTGAACCATCGTTATTATAGATTTGTTTACAGTCTAGACTTCCATCAGCTTTATAAGTTTTAAATGATACTATTTTATCATCTTTGTATTCATCTTCTCTTCTAAGATTTCCGTCTTCGTCGTAGTTCTTTTTCAAGATTTTTTTACCATCCTCATAAAAAGCCTCAGTCCAGATATCTCCGTTATAGTAATAACTTGTTTCTTTTACAAGATTTTCATATTCATTATATTCTTTTTGCCAGATTTTAACGTCTTCTTCGTAATAGATCTCCTTAGTTAATGAACCATCTGGTTCATAGTTTTTAAGTATGCCATGTTTTTTTTCATTTTTTATTGTATATTCTTCTGAGATTGAACCATCATAAAAATACCATCTGCCTATATCAGCATCCTTATAATAATTAAGTTTTCCTGTATTATAATACCCCTTTGTCCATATCATACTATCATCTTTGTATAAAGTTTCAGTATCCACCGTTCCATCTTCCCTATAAGTTTTTCGGATGCCTTCTTTTTTCCCATTTTTATATGGGACTTCATAGAAAAGACTACCGTCTTCATTATAGGATTTTCCTATACCATTTGCTTTTCCGTCTTTGTATGGGAGTTCAATCATTATATTTCCGTTAGAGTAATACTCCCTTCTGATTTCATTATTTGTTGCGCAGGCAGAAAGCAGGCACAAAAGTATTGCTAATGATTTTCTCATTTCTCCTCCTCACTTATAAGGTTTCCGTCTTTGTCGTATTTCTGTTCCTTTATAAGTTTTCCGTTTTCATCGTATTCATTTTGCCAAACTATCTTATCGTCTTTATACATTAACTCCTTTTCAACATTTCTATTTTCAAAATACCATTTTGCAAGACCATTTTTTCTATCATCTTTATATGAAATTTCGTATTGAAGTTTTCCATTTTCGTCGCATTTCTGTTCCCTGATTTTAGAACCATTTTTAAATGAAATCTTTCTTTTTACATTTCCATTTTCATAATATTCCACTATACTACTTAGTATATCATTTATGTAAAATTTCTCTTCTTTTTTAACTTTCTTATTTTCATCATAATAACTATTACTAAATTTAAACAACAAACCATTATTACTAGTATTTGTTGCGCAGGCAGAAAGTATGCACAAAAGTATTGCTAATGATTTTCTCATTTCTCCTCCTTATATTTTAGCAATTCAATTATAGCATAAATTTTTATTTTAAGCAAACTTTTACCAATGCGTCAAATATTGGGGATGGAGCGAATGGGCGGGATTTGAATTCCGGGTGGAATTGACCCGCGATGAAAAACTTATGTCCCGGGATTTCAATTATTTCCGGAAGTTTGCCATCCGGTGAACGACCACTTATGATTACGCCCTTTTCTTTCAAAGCGTCTTCGTATTGGATATTCATTTCATAGCGGTGGCGGTGGCGTTCTTCGATTTCCTCTGCACCATAGATTTTATATGCCAAAGATTGAGGCGTGATTTTGCATTTATAACTGCCAAGACGGAGGGTTCCGCCCTTGTCCGTATTTTCATCACGAATCTCCTTTTTACCATTGTTTTCCCATTCGGTAATAAGGG
>CAZHAL010000092.1:0-2156 GCA_964530355.1 uncultured Bacteroidales bacterium
GTTTAAACTTAAACCGGTTTCTTTACTTACTTCCAATGCCAAATCAACTTTTTTAATATTTTTCTTTTCCATCTTTGTTTCCCAGCTTTATTGTTAAAATTTAAATACAACTGCACCCCAGGTAAAACCGCCACCCATAGCGGTTAAAAGAGTGTAGTTCCCCTTTTTAATCATACCGTTACGAACTGCCCAATCAAGAGCAATAGGAATACTTGCCGCAGAAGTATTTCCCTGATTTTGTAAAGTCTTTACGGTTTTTTCTTCTGCAATGGCAAGACGTTTCAATGCGGCATCAATAATTCTGACATTTGCCTGATGAGGAATAAAACAATCCACATCGGAAAGTTCTATACCGGCCATTTTAACAGCATTCTCTGAAACCTCCGGCATTTTGGAAACGGCAAGTTTGAAAACTTCCTTACCCTCCATATAAATACTTCCTGCATTCTTGGTGGAGGACACTCCGCCGGTTGTCTTTAAAATATCGTAATACGAAGGATCCGCCTTAATTATAGATGAAAGGATACCTATTTTTTCTTCCGTCGCTTCCACTACAACCGCACCGGCACCATCTCCGAATAAAACGCAAGTAGTTCTGTCAGTCCAATCAACAATACGGGAAAGAGTTTCCGCACCAATCACAATGGCACGTTTGTATTGTCCTGACTTTATCATCTTATCGGCAACTGTTAATGCATAAATAAATCCGGAACATACCGCCTGCATATCAAACGCAGCCGCATTTACACAACCCAAATTCGCCTGCACACGACAAGCCGTAGAAGGAAAACTTAAATCTGGTGTTGTTGTTGCAAGTATTACAAGGTCAATATCTTCCGCCTTAACATTCGCAGAATCAAGAGCTGCCTTTGCCGCCTTTGTCGCCAAATCAGATGTGATTTCATCATCCGCCGCGATATGACGTTCCTTTATTCCGGTTCGCGGATAAATCCATTCATCAGAGGTATCAACCATTTTTGACAGGTCATCATTTGTTAAAACCTTTGATGGAAGATAAGAACCCGTTCCGATTATTTTTGTAAAAATTTCAGCCATTATTCCTTTACCTTTTCAATTTCCTTTTGAACTTTTGTTTCAAAATCGTTTACAACAAGACGCACGGCATATTTCACCGCATTTGCAAAACCGAAAGCATCGGTTCCGCCGTGACTTTTAACAACTATACCGTTAAGTCCCAAAAACACCGCACCGTTGTATTTCCTTGGGTCCATAGAGGATTTAAATTTTGCAAGGGCGCGTTTTGAAATTATCGCCCCAAGCATAGCAAATATAGAGCTTACAAAACATTTTTTAAGTGATGAAACTATGAACTTTGCAGTCCCTTCTAATGTTTTAAGGGCGACATTTCCGGTAAAACCGTCGGTTGTGATAACATCAACTTTGCCCTTGAAAATATCATCACCTTCAACAAAACCGTAGTAATCAAAGCAAAGTTTTTCCTTATGTGTTTGCATTTTTTCTGCAGCCTTTGAAAGATATTCAAATCCCTTTCCGGATTCGGAACCAATATTTAAAATACCGACCTTAGGCTTATCAACACCAAGAATAATTTTGGAATACAAACTTCCCATAATAGCAAATTGGAAAATATTGTTTTCATCACATTCCGTATTTGCACCCAAATCAAGCATAGTTGTATACGATGTCGGTGATGGAAGAAGAGTTGTAATTGCAGGGCGTCTTATCCCGTCAATCATAGAAATAAGGATACGAGAAATCCCCATAAGACAACCTGTATTTCCGCTACTGACAACTGCATCCGCCTCTTTATTCCTTACGGCCTCAATCGCCTTCCACATAGAAGTTTGTCTGCCGGAACGAATAATCTTTGACGGTTTATCATCGCCTTGGACTACTTCGTCTGCTTGGATAAGAGTTGAAATCTCATTAAGTTTCGGATATTTTGCAAGTATAGGTGCAACAATTTTTGAATCACCGAATATAAGTAAAAATATTTGATTTTCCACTAAATAATCGTAGATAGAATCAAGCCCTGCAATAACGCAATTTGGCGCATTATCTCCACCCATGGCATCTATTGCAATAGTATATTTTTTTTCCAAAATATTCTCCTTTTTTAATAAAGGATTCTGTTAATTATTTAGCAGAATTTTCAACAATTTGTTTCCCGTTAT
>CAZHAL010000093.1:0-2019 GCA_964530355.1 uncultured Bacteroidales bacterium
GGGGGGGGTAAGGGGAGCACACTGACTGCTACCTCCTCCCGGGGTATTGTTGAAGTTGGTTTTCATAAGTTTCCATAACCTCTACCCCTTCTGGGTTGATAGTTTCTGTCTGCTCGGCACCCCCTCCGCCCCCTTTAGGGGGTGCCGGAAAACCACTTCGTGATTTTCGGACTGGAAGATATGGTTAAGTGGATTTTCCATAAATTTCCCTCCTCCTTTTGTTATGAATGATTTACTATTTGCATTTGGTATGAACCCAAAGGGCAGCTTGATACCGGTATAGGCACTGAACCCAAAGGACACTGTATCACACAATTTCTGTCGGTTGCGTTATATTTCATATAATAAGAGTTCTCACATTCGCAGGTATTTCTGCTCGCATTATATTTTGCGGTGAATGCGTTAGAGCAGTTACCTGCAGTTTTCGGCACGCAGTATTTCTGCATGATGTCGGTAAGAGATGCCTTCGCTGACCCCTCGAACAACAAGCAACAGAATGCGACTGTAGATATAAGTATGTTTGTTTTCATTTGTTTTGTTTCCTCCTTTCATAATATGCTTTTATAGGGAGGGAGGAAGCAGAAGACTATGAACCAAAAAAACAACTTCCTCCCGTAAATAAAAACATATAACATTTGCATAAATTATTATTCTGTTATAAAATAATATTTATGACACAGTTTTATTACTCGCATATTAATGAATAGCGGGGAGTTCGAAAATCAAAAACACGGATTGACTTCTTTAGCCTTTAAGGTTTCCCTCTGGACATACGCTAAAGACTCCCCATTTTTCCGGGGATTCATTTTTCACTACACAAAAGGAATATGTGCAGCGCGTGTTTCGTAGGACTTTCGACAGTCCCGCACCATCAAGATGCTAAATCTGAATCAGAAAACTCAGATCTGTTTTTCATTTTAATATCATTTTTGTTTTTTATCAAGGAAAATTATTTGCTTGTCTTTACTCTTATTCTTTTGTAAAATATCAGAAACGTGAGGTATTAAATGTATAAAGTAAAATCTGATTTTTTAAATATTATTATTGAACGCGGACTTTTTAATCAGGCAAGTGATTTGGAAGGTTTGGATAAAAAACTTTGTGAGCCGACTCCGGTTGTCGGATATTTGGGTTGTGACCCGACTGCAGACAGTTTGCATATAGGAAATTTGGTTTCTCTTACTATGTTAAGACTTTTTCAAAAAACCGGGAACAAGCCTATTGCCCTTATCGGTGGGGCAACGGGAAGAATTGGTGATCCGTCCGGAAGGTCGAGTGAGCGTCCTATGATGACGGAGGAAGTTTTCCAACACAATATGCAAGGCATAAAAAAATCTATGGAGAAATTTTTTACATTCGGAAACGGTTCGACCGATGCGATTATGGTAAATAATTATGATTGGTTCAAGGATATTTCTTACATAGATTTCCTTACAAAATACGGGCGTTATTTTTCGGTTAATGAAATGCTTAAACGCGAAAGTGTGAAACTTCGTTTGGACAGGGAGCAACCTTTATCCTTTTTGGAATTTAATTATTCGCTTTTTCAAGCATATGACTTTGTAGAAATTAACAAACGTTATGGTGCAATTTTGCAATTCGGTGGTGCGGATCAATGGGGAAACATTGTATCCGGTGTTGATTTGGGACACAGGCTTGGGGTGGAACTTTTTGCTTTGACGGCTCCGCTTTTGATCGATGCAAATGGGGTGAAGTTCGGGAAATCTATGGGTAATGCGGTATGGCTTAACGAAGATAAGCTAAGTTCCTATGAATACTATCAATTCTGGCGTAATGTTGATGACAGGGATGTGGCAAAACTTCTTCGCATATTTACGGAACTTCCTATTTCTGAGATTGAGAAGTTGGAGAAACTTCAAGGTGCGGAAATAAATGAGGCGAAAAAGATTCTTGCGTTTGAGGCAACTAAAATCTGTCGCGGTGAGGAGGAGGCTATGAATGCCGAAAAAACCGCAAAGGAAACATTTGAAAACGGCGGTATGGGTGCGGGACTTCCTA
>CAZHAL010000094.1:0-2018 GCA_964530355.1 uncultured Bacteroidales bacterium
CATTATCTTTATGAAGTTTTATATTGCTTTCTTCACCCTTTATCAAACGCTTTATATTTGAAATATGTCTTAAAATCACAAATAAAGAAACGCACGCATAAAATAATGTTAAATTAAAAACAACAACACTTCTGTAGTCTGCAAATAAATATACATAAAGTGGAAGCATTACTGCTGTTACCAAAGCGGAAAGCGATGATTTTTTTGAAATGAATGCAACCGCAATCCAGGTAATAAGTGCAACCAAAGGAATCGCATAAGCATTTATGCATAAGAATGACCACTTTGATGAAAACATAAACAAACTTCCGAATACCGTTGCAACACCTTTCCCACCCTTAAATTTCAAATACACAGGGAAGCAATGTGCAAATATAGTAATACCTACAATTATCATAGTCATATATGTATCATAAAGACCGAATAAAATATTAACGGCTAATTTACTTGTTAAAAGCCCCATCACAAACCTTACTGCCCAATATGCAAAAAATGGTTTCATTGCATCAAGTATTACGGTTAATATCGCAAGTATTTTTGATCCGGTTCTAAGCACATTTGTAGCCCCTATATTCCCGCTTCCTATTTTACGAATATCCTGCCTTAAAAATAATTTTGTAAGGACAAGCCCGAACGGAATACTTCCTATTAAATAAATTGTTAAAAATAAAATTACAGAGTTTAATATTCCCATTTTTACATCCTTTCAGGTATATTTATTTTAATAATATCGGCGAAAACTTCAAATATCAAAAGGACTGTATTTGATAGTTTAAGCCAAGATTTCTTTTGTGCCAAATCCTTCTCCGGCATAATTTTCACATTGTGATAGAAATTGTTAAATACTACGGCAAGCTCATAAACATATTGTGCTAAGATATGAATTCCTCTTGCCTCAAATGACCTGTCTATCACAGATAAGAAATCACAAACCTTTATTGCCAAGGCCTTATCATATTGATTCGAAAGTATGAACGGAGCATCTTCAAAATCAATTCCCGATTCGCGAAGCAAAGATTTTATTCTAACCGCCGTATATAAAATATATGGTCCTGTTTTACCTTCAAAACTTACAAATTTATTAAGGTTGAAAATGTAATCACTCATCCTTGGGTTAATAAGGTCCGCAAACTTTAACGCTGCAATTCCGACCGCATTTGCAATTTTTTCTTTTTCAGTATCCGGTATAGAAGCGGTTTTCTCATTTTCATCAATTTTCTTTCTTGCCGCGGCAAGTGTTTCGGTAATAAGTTCCATAAGCGAAACATTATCCCCATTCCTTGTTTTAAGAGGTTTTGCATCATCTCCAAGCACTGTTCCGAACCCAAGATGTTCAAGTTTGGTATTACCCATAACACCGGTAATTTCTGCTGCACTGAATACCTGATGAAAATGAAGTCCTTGCCTTGAATCGGCAACATACCAAACATAATCTGCCTTTTGACGTTTGATTCTGTCATAAAGCGTTGCCAAATCAGTCATTCCATACATCACGGCACCATTTGACTTTATCACAATAAACGGTGGCACCTCCACCCCGTTCATTGGATAGTTTGAAAGGTCTATAACCTCCGCCCCTTCGGACATTTTGGTCAATCCCTTGTCATGGAATTTTGCCGATAACATATTTACATCATCGTTTGCATCACTTTCCCCATACCATAAATCAAAATCCACATTCAACATAGAAAGGATGTTCTTTATATCATCGACCGAGGTTTCCCAAAAACTTTTCCAAATCCTACGATTCTCCTCATCCCCGTTTTGAAGTTTCTTTGTTTCCTCCTGTGCCACAGCCATAAATTCGGCATCTTCCTTTGACCTCTTTGATGCCTCCGGATAAATAGGGTTCAATTCGGAAATGGAAATAGGAAGTTTCACCCCCTTTTCTTTAATTGATGTAATGATAAGTCCCATAGGAAGCCCCCAATCGCCCAGGTGTATATCACCCACTACATCATAACCCTTAAATTTTGCAAGATTCTTTAATGCCTCACCTATAATACTTGAACGAAGAT
>CAZHAL010000095.1:0-1922 GCA_964530355.1 uncultured Bacteroidales bacterium
CTTTTACTTTTGAAAGTTCTGTTGAATCTGCAATAGCATTTATTAAATCATTTTTATTCATATCTATCTCCTTTTCTTTCGTTTTAATATGTTGATTTTTTACAACACACTTTGATTCTAACTATTAAAAAACAAATAAGTCAATAAAAAATCTTTAAAATCCTTAAAAAAATTTGATTTTTCCACAAAAAAACACGTTTTTTATACTAAAACCCCTGATTTGTCCCTGTTTTCTAAGCAAAAATACCCATCAAATTTAGTAAAGACCTTTGTATGTTCTTGTCTGTGTTGACCTGTGATTCACATCAAAAAGATATACTGATTCTTTATCAACGGCACCTTCCACATCCACAGAACATTTATAAAGTCCCTTATCAGGCTCGCGACAATCAACATAAATTTCACTGTTTCTTATATCATCAAGTGTCACCCTGTTGGTTGCAATATCCAAAAACACCTCTGCAAATGCAAGCATAGTCACACCGATAATCATAATACCTATATGCATCCATTTCATATCGCCTTCATACATAGCCTTTACCAATATCCAAAGAAGCATAAAGACCGCTGCTATATAAATAAGACGTCTGAATTGCTTAAATATTTTTTCAAGGGCATAAACAAATTTTTCCCATGGTCCCAAATCGCCCTGTTCCAATTCAATCATATTAACCCAACACATATACACAATTTCCGATTGAATATTTGATGATCCTTTCGCTTTCATATCTCGCGAAAATTGTTGAGCCCTTTTCAAAACGGATGGACAACCGACACTTATTCTATCCTTTGCATCCTGAGAAAAAGTGAAACCGTTTCCTCTGGATGTTCTATGCGCCCTGCTTGCCGAAGTTCTTGTTCTTCCTCTGGTTTGAGAAAACGAAACATTCGCAAAACAAAAAAGCATTACAACAAATAAAATAAAAAATTTCTTCATAATAAAACTCCTAATAACTTTTATATAATACCACAAAATAAGAATAGGTGCAATTTATTTATTCTTCATCAGAAATAAGTAAATTTTTATTATCAATTCCAATAGATTTTATAGTTTTTGCCCCTTTTTCCTTTATCCTTTCGGCAAGACTAATCGCAGATCCTCGCCCGTCAGAAAGCTGTTTGAAAGCCTCATCATAAGCATTTTTTGCATTAACCAAGCCTTTATCAATCTTTTTCATATTTTCCACAAATCCGACAAGTTTATCATACAAATCTCCGGCCTTTTCCGCGATAAAGGATGCATTTTGATTTTGCTTTTCAATATTCCATAAATTTTTAACCGTCCTGAGTATAGGAAGAATTGACGACGGCGTAGTAATCGCAACATTTGATTTATAGGCTGTATCATAAATACAATTATCAAATTTCAACGCATCAATATACGCTTGCTCGTTCGGAATAAACATAAACACAAATTCAAAATCCGAAAGAGCTTTTTGATATTCCTTTTTTGTAAGCTCCGCAATATGATTTTTAATTGACCTTACATGATTTTTCAAAAACTCCTTTTTCTTATCCTGATCTTCCTCTCTTACAAAATCAATATAGGCGGAAATGGAAACTTTTGAATCAACAATCAACTTTTTCCCATTCGGAAGATTTATCACACAATCAGGGCGCAAATTTTCACCGTTTTCCCCCTTCACATTAAATTGCATTTGATAATCCCTTCCTTCAAGGAAACCAGCCATATCAAGAATGTCTTTAAGCATATGTTCACCCCAATCACCCTGCACTTTCGTATTTCCTTTAAGGGCGTTTGTTAAATCATCCGCATTTTTTGACAATGTTACATTAAGGTTTTTAAGTTCCGCAAGCTCACGACTAAGAGCCCCCTTATCATTTTCATTTTTAAGATTCGTTTTTTCTATTAAATCCTTAAAATCCCGTATCTGAGTTTGAAACGGATTAAGCATAACGGA
>CAZHAL010000096.1:0-1873 GCA_964530355.1 uncultured Bacteroidales bacterium
TCGGGTACCGCCCCCGAGTCCGAAATGTCTATTCTGATAAAGGTTTAGTATCATAGTCATTGCTGACAATAATAAATATAATTGATTTTTCTTTTATTTTCAAGTTTATTTATGGTAAATATTTTTTACTGTTATATTTTTTCCAAAAACGACTATACACACTATCCTTCACCCAAGGTTTGGCATGACCTATAAAATGTATCATTGTTATATTGTTTTTTATATCCCTGTAATCTTTTTTTGAATAGGTTGACGTTTTAAGATTTTGACCATACACACTTGGGATAAAATTATATTTCAAGGATATATATTTTTGTTTGTTTCGGGTGGTATTGTTAAGCAAATCCTGATCCGGAAAATCATACTTATTTATTTGTGAAAGATGTATCCATTTTTCATATAGGTCAAGCGTTCTTATTTGCTTTAAATTAAAAATACAGAAACCTGAATTTATATAATTATCCCTATCCTTAACACCTGCTATAATATTGTCTTTCAGGTCAATTTTATCCGCATCGGACAAATCATTTAAAAATACCGTATCGACATCCGCATAAATAACTTTATCAAGATTTGGTAATAATTTTACAAGTTGCAGACGGTAATAAATCCCGATATTCCAACCACCTAAATAAGATTTGTTAAAGTCATTGTTTACATATAAAAATGTTAAAGTATTATTTGAATATTTCTTTATAAGGTTAAAATAATCCTTTTTATCCTCCTCTGATACACTATTATCAATAACACAATAAATATTATAATTACATTTATTTTTTGAGTTTTCCAAAAGAGAGATTATTGTAACTTTTGCATAGTTTATAAGATTTTTATTAAAGCAAAAAGCAACATTAACTTTCGTTTTATATTCAGACGTTTTTTTATTATTTTTAATATGCGGGAATGCGATAAATTCCTTTATTATACTTCTGTAATATCTTGATGGAACGAACCAATTTATTATTGATGAAATTGCATACTTTATTTTAAAAATTGTATATCGAATATAATGTTTTTTCATTTTACTACCCTTTTTTGTTAACCCTTATGAAAAGGCCGGGCAGTTTAGAAATCTATATTGCACGATCCTATGGTTTTCGGAATATAATAAATATATTCCTGTTGTATAGCCATAGCTACCCAACCACTTAAGGGTGGGTATATATTTTTTTGCAATATAGAGCTTCTAACGGCTCCGTGCACTTCTCATGCACTAAACTTTAAAAAATTAAAGTCTATAAAAAGATTACTTTAAAATATGGAAAAAATCAACTTATAAAAGGACTATTTTATCAGTATTTTATCCCTTGATTTTTTAAGAATTAAGAGTTATCCTTGACCTTATATTAAAATTAAGGATTAAAACAAAATGATAAAAGTAAGATTTGCACCGTCTCCTTCCGGATATGTTCATATCGGAAACATAAAAACAGCTATATTTAATTGGCTTTTTTTGTTATCAGAAAAGCAAAAGGGAAATGACGGCAAATTCCTTCTTCGTATTGATGACACTGACCTTTCACGAACCAAACAAGAATATATTGATGCGGTGAAGGAAGATGTTAAATGGTTCGGCATAACTTGGGATGAAAGTTTTCATCAATCTTCCCGCTTTGACAGATATAATGAATGTTTTGAGAAGTTAAAGGCGGAGGGTCGTGTTTATGTTTGCTATGAAACAGCCGAGGAGTTAGAGGCAAAGCGCAAGCGTCAAATTGCAAGAAAGGTTGCTCCCGTATATGACAGAAGTGCCCTAAACCTTACAGAAGAAGACAAAAAGCGTTTAGAGGCGGAGGGGCACAAACCTTACTGGCGTTTCAAACTTAACGAAGGTGATGTGATATTTAATGATTTGGTAAAGGGGGAGTGCAAG
>CAZHAL010000097.1:0-1718 GCA_964530355.1 uncultured Bacteroidales bacterium
GGAAGAGCAATATATAAATGTCCGTTTTCAATCAAGGTTGGCATTTGTTCAAAGAAAAATGTCATAAGGAGTGATGCGATATGTGCACCGTCGACATCGGCATCGGTCATAATTATGATTTTATCATAGCGGAGTTTATCCTCATTATACTCACGTCCGACACCGCAACCTATTGCCTCGGTTATATCTTGAATTTCCTTATTTGCGTTAAGTTTTTCGGAACTGGAACTTGCAACGTTTAGGATTTTACCGCGAAGTGGGAGTATTGCCTGTAAAAGGCGATTTCTTGCCTGCTTTGCGGAACCACCAGCGGAATCTCCCTCAACTATGAAAATTTCGGTGCCGGTTCTGTCCTTGCTTGAACAATCGGCAAGTTTTCCAGGAAGGCGGAGTTTTTTTGTTGGGGATTTTCTGATTGTTTCCTTTAATTTTTTAAGTTTTAATCTTGCCTCTGCTTTCTCAACTATGTAATCAAGGAGAAGATTTGCCCTTGCCGGATTAGAGGTTAAGAAGAAATCGAAGTAATCCTTTATCGCATTATCGACAAGGCGAGTTGCCTCCGCCGATGAAAATTTTTCCTTTGTTTGACCCTGGAATTGTGGATTTTTGAAAAACAATGAAAGAATTACAACTGCGTCATCAAAAATATCCTCGGTTATAACGGATGCGAATTTTTTATTACCGACCATTTCGGCGAATGCTTTTAAACTTCGGTTAATTGCGGATTTAAAACCGCTTTCGTGGGTGCCACCTTCCGGTGTCGGGATAGTGTTACAATAGGAATTGAAAAATCCGCCGTCGTTTCCTTCCTCATGCGGGGTATCAATCCATGTAATGGCGCATTCAACCTTTCCCATATCACTTGCAAGAGGGGATTCGGTATAGAAAACTTCGTCAACAACCTTTGGGCGAGGCTTTATAGTTTCCTCCAAGAAATCCTTTATACCATTAGGGAAGCAGAGCACTCCTTCGGTTGGGATATTCATATCGGATGTGATTAAACTTTCATCACATTTCCAATTTATTTTTACGCCCTTGAAAAGAAAGGCCTTTGACCGTATCATCCTGTAAAGGCGGACAGGTTTGAAAATATTATTTTCGCCAAAGATTTGGGCATCTGGTTTAAAAGTAATTTTTGTTCCGGTAGTTTTTGTTTTTCCAATTACCTCCAATTTAGAAGTAGGGATACCGCGGGAATAAGTTTGTTTATGGATTTTACCGTCACGGGAAATTTCAACATTCATAAATTCGGAAAGGGCATTTACGACACTGGAACCTACACCATGAAGACCGCCAGATGTTTGATAAACCTTATTTGAAAACTTTCCACCGCTGTGAAGTGTTGTAAGAATTACTTCCAATGCGGATTTATCCGGATATTTTGGGTGGTTGTCGACCGGAATACCTCTTCCGTTATCGGTAATAGTGATAGTATTATCAGGAGAAAGTTCAACCCAGATTTCGTTTGCAAAGCCGGCGCCCACCTCGTCCATAGAGTTATCGACAATCTCACTTACCAAATGGTGAAGTGCGGTTGCATCAATACCACCGATATACATACCCGGGCGAAGGCGGACTGGCTCTAAGCCCTCTAAAATTTGAATGTCTTTTGCTGAATATGAACTGTCTGACATAATAATTTCCTCTTTTCTTTATATAATGAAACTATACTTTTTATTTGCAAAAATCAAGGATTTTTAATATAATTTAAAAAAACA
>CAZHAL010000098.1:0-1697 GCA_964530355.1 uncultured Bacteroidales bacterium
TTCCTTACTATGTTTTTGATTGTGTGGAACAATATGAAAAAATCGTATTGGAAAATTTTAAATCGGAATATTTAAAAGGCAGAACTCCTAACCCTTGTGTATTTTGTAATGCTTATGTAAAATTTGGAGCGTTACCGCTTGTTGCTCGTGAAAATGGAATCGAATTTGACAAATTTGCAACAGGACATTATGCAAGAATAGAAAATATTGAGGATAAATATCTTTTAAAAAGAGGAATTGCACAGAAAAAAGACCAATCATATTTCTTGTACAGATTAACCCAAGAGCAACTAAAAAACATCCTTTTACCATTAGGAAATTACACAAAAGACGAAATCAGAAGAATAGCGAGTGTTAATGGGTTAGATGTTGCAGAAAAACCTGATAGCCAAGATTTTTATGACGGTGATTATAACGAACTTTTAGGGGTAAATGAACTTGATGGCAATATCGTAGATGTGAACGGTCATATTTTAGGGACTCACAAAGGTATTTGGAATTATACGATAGGTCAAAGAAAAGGACTCGGTGTATCTTCAAGCGAGCCTTTGTATGTTTTATCTTTAAACAAAGATAAAAATGAAGTAGTAGTTGGGGCATTAGATAAAACTTTTAAAAAATCACTAACTGCAATCAATCTGAATTGGATTGTTGATGAAATTCCATCAGAAGTACAAGTAAAAATTCGCTCAACACAAGAGCCTCAAAAAGCACTTATAAAAAGACTTGATGATGAAGTTGAAGTAGATTTTGTTGAATACCAAAAATCAATAGCGATCGGTCAATCTGTTGTTTTTTATGATAATGACATTGTTTTAGGAGGCGGAATAATTGACAATGCAAAATAGCCTGACAAGAAGACAGCAAGAAAGATATAACAGAAATATTTTAATTAAAGATATTGATTTAAAAGGGCAAGAAAAACTTTTAAATTCAAGAATTCTTGTTGCGGGTTGTGGTGGCCTTGGTTCAACCGTTATTGCAAACCTTGCAAGTCTTGGAATAGGTCATATTGGTTTAATTGATGATGACAGGTTGGAACTTTCAAACTTAAATCGTCAATATATTCACAAATTGAATTCGATAGGAAAATTGAAAACGGATTCAGCTAAAAATTGGATTGAAGAATACAATAAAGATGTTGAAATAAAAACTTATGATTTAAGGTTAAATAAAGAAAATTACTCTGAAATTTTAAAAGATTACGATTATATTATAGATTGTTTTGACAGTTTTCAATCAAAATTTTTGTTAAACGACATAGCTCTCAATAGCGGTAAAACTTTAATCCATGGTGGAGTGAGCGAATTTAGAGGGCAAGTAATGATAATTATTCCAAATAAAACCGCATGTTTAAGGTGTATTTTTGAGGATGCTGATTCAATAAATTATGATATAAAAGGTGTAGTTTCCCCTGCTGTTTCAACTGTAGCCTCAATAGAAAGTATAGAGATTTTAAAATTGATTTTAGGCATAGGTGAGCCTTTAACTAATAAAATGCTTATTTATGATGGCTTAACAATGAAATTTAAGGTCGCAAATATTAAAGTAAATGAAAGTTGCAGTTGTAATATATACAGAAAATAAATTTATGAAAAAACTTGCAGTATTAACAAATAGCATAAATCAAACTCTTTTAGAGATTACAAATTATTTAAAAGACAAAACTCATATTGTTTGGTTATCAGAAAACAATA
>CAZHAL010000099.1:0-1664 GCA_964530355.1 uncultured Bacteroidales bacterium
TGATTAGATTTTTACAAGCAAGTGCAAAATTTGCATCAACATTTTCACCAGCTATAAATAAAACTTTTTTCCAACCAAAAGCGTCAAGTTTAGCTTTTAATTCCTTTGTTTTTGGGGAAGATAATTTTTCTGTATCAATAACCACCAATTTTTTATCAGCAAGTTTTGATGATAGAGCCATTTTCAAACCCAAAGCCCTTACTTTTTTAAGTAAAGAATAACCGTGATCACGAACAACCGGGCCAAAGATTGTAGCACCACCACGCATTTGTGGGGAACGAAGAGATCCTTGTCTTGCACGGCCGGTTCCCTTTTGCGCGAATGGTTTTTTGGTTGTTCCGCTGATTTCTGAAATTACCTTTGTTGAGTGTGTGCCAGCTCTTCTTTTTGCAAGTTGCCAATTTACAACACGAGATAATATATCACCTCTTGGAGCGATTTCAAAAATATCCTTTGAAAGTTCTATTGAACCTTGCACTTTATTGTCTAATGATAAAACATCTACTTTCATTTTTTACTCCTTAATCTCTGATACATTATCAGTATTTTCTTCTGCTTTTGCTTCTGCTGGAGCCTCTTCATTTACTGAAGATTTTGATGATTTTACAGATGCAGGAAGTGGAGCTTCTGTCGGTAATTTTGATTTTACAGCATCAGAAACATACACAACTGAGCCAGCAGCACCAGGAACAGCGCCACGAACCAAGATATATCCTTCGTCATCATTTGCTTCTACAACAAGAAGGTTTTGAATTGTTACATTTTCATCACCAAGGTGTCCAGGCATTTTTTTACCTTTGAAAACTTTACCTGGGTCTTGTCTTTGACCGGTACCACCAAGTGAACGGTGAGAAACAGAAACACCGTGAGATGCTTCTAATCCGCGGAAATTCCATCTTTTCATACCGCCGGCATAACCTTTACCGATAGATCTTCCTGAAACGTCAACATATTGACCCTTTACAAAAGTTGAAGGAAGAACAACATCGCCGACATTTAAAAGACAATCTTCACTTACACGGAATTCGTGAATAGTTTTTGGAGTTGCACCGGATTTTTTAAGATGTCCCTTTAAAGGTTTTGAAATTTTGTTTTCTTTTGCGATACCTGCGCCAAGTTGAACAGATGTATATCCATTTTTTGCAACAGTTTTAACATCGGTAACAATGCAATTATCAACCTTTAAAACAGTTACAGGAACATGTTTATTATTTTCATCAAATACGTGGGTCATACCCATCTTATATGCAATTACGCCAGTTCTCATGATACCACCTTATAGTTCCACTTTCACATCAACACCAACAGACAAGTTAAGATTCATTAAAGCATCTACTGTTTGCGGAGTTGGATTTATAATATCCAAAACTCTTTTATGAGTTCTTATTTCGAATTGCTCACGTGATTTTTTATTAACGTGTGTTGAGCGATTCACTGTAAATTTTTCAACTTTTGTTGGCAATGGTATTGGACCAATTACCTCGGCACCGGTTCTTTTTGCGGTGCTTACAATTTCATGTACAGATTCATCAAGAACCTGATGATCAAAAGCCTTTAATCTAATTCTTATATTAGAATTTATCATTTTTTTCATTCCTTATTAACTTTTACAAATAGCACAAAAGTGTTTTAAGATACTAAATGAAAAATAATAGAAAATCAAG
>CAZHAL010000100.1:0-1635 GCA_964530355.1 uncultured Bacteroidales bacterium
CCCTTAAATTTTGCAAGATTCTTTAATGCCTCACCTATAATACTTGAACGAAGATGTCCTACATGAAGAGATTTCGCAACATTCGGCCCGCTATAATCTATAACAATTTTTTTTGTATTTTCAAGGTGTTGAGGGGCAAATGTTTCACGTGAAACATTTTTATTTAACATATCCGCCACAAATTTATTTGAAAGATTTATATTGATAAATCCGGGACCGTCTATTGAAAAACTTATCTCATCATTATCAATTTTCGATACAATATTTTGCGCAATCGCCCTTGGATTTTGCTTCAATGCTTTTGCCAACCCCATTGCAATGTTTGATTGAAAATCGGAAAGATCCGGTCTGTCCGACGCACGAACAATTTCCACATTTTCAGGTATAGGGTAACCCAAATCATTCAACGATTGTTTTATAAGATTTTCTAATTTATCCTTTAAAAAATTCATAAATTAAACTCCCACTGTTTTCTTTATATTTTGAAGTGTTTGAAAGGCAACCTTTCGCGCCTCCACCGCACCGGCATTTAAAATTTCATCAATTTTTGCCTTATCGGAAATAAGGGTATTATATTTTTCCCTGTATGGTAAAAGATAGTTATTAACCGTTTCCGCCAATTTCTTTTTTGCATCACCATACCCAATTCCACCGGCAAGATAGCTTTTCAAATAATCATCTTCCACCTTAAACATTTTCATCAATTTATATAAGGTTGAATCGTCGGTTTTCTTATCGGCAGGCAAAAGACTGTCCGTCGGAATTTTCATAATCTTTTTCCTTGTTTCTTCCTCACTTGCAAAAAGCTCAATGGTATTACCGTAAGATTTACTCATCTTCCTTCCGTCAAGCCCAAGTATGGAATCTTGATACTGTATAAATTCTTCCGGAAGTTTCAAAACATCCTTTTTATAAACACAGTTAAATGCATTCGCAATATCTCGCGCAATTTCAATATGTTGTTTTTGATCAAGCCCCACCGGCACAATATCCGCATTCATCGCCAAAATATCCGCCGCCATTAAAATAGGGTAGGTATAAAGCCCCATATTAACATTATCGTCATTTCCGTCACGTTCCAAAATCGCCTTATACGCATGGGCACGATTCATCAAACCCTTTGGCGTAAAGTTTATAATAAGAGATGTTATCTCAAAAATTTCGGAAATATCTGATTGCCTGTAAAAAACAGTTTTTGCTGGGTCAAGTCCGAATGTCAAAAACGTTGCCGCAACCTCATAAGTTTTATCCCGTAAAAACTGTGCATCCCTAACACCGTTAAGGGCATGAACATTTGCAATAAATACAAACGATTTACCGTCATTTTGATTTATCAAATTTATCATAGGAAGTATCGCACCGAATAAATTTCCTATATGTGGGTTTCCGGTCGGTTTAACACCGGTAAGTAAAGTTTTATTCATATCAACAAATCCTTAGTTTATATAGAAAAATAATAATACAACAACATTTGTTTGACAAGACAAAAAAATAAAACCTCTCAAACGAGAGGCCTTACTTAAACTAACTTAAAAATTAGATATGTGCTTCAATATATTTAACAGCATCTTCAACAGTTAGAATTTTTTCAGCTTCTTCATCAGGAATTTCGCAACCGAATTCTTCTTCAAAAGC
>CAZHAL010000101.1:0-1568 GCA_964530355.1 uncultured Bacteroidales bacterium
TTATTTTCCGTGTTCGTGAATTTGAACAAATGGAAATGGAATTTTTTGTAAAGCCCGGTGAAGATGAAAAGTGGCATAAATATTGGATTAGTGAGCGAAAAAAATGGTGGCTTAAACAAGGGTTAAGCGAAGAAAACCTTTCTTTTGAAGTGCATGAAAAGGCTGATTTGGCGCATTATGCAAAGGCTTGTACCGATATAGTCTACAAATTTCCGCATGGTGTGGAGGAATTGGAAGGTATTGCGAACAGATGCGATTTCGACCTTGGTTCACATACAAAAGATGCGGAGGCTTTGGGTGTAAAGGCGAAAGTTTTGGAAAACAAAGATTCCTCATCAAAACTTTCATATACTGACCCGTACACAAAGGAAACTTATGTTCCGTTTGTTATAGAGCCATCGGCCGGTGTTGACAGAGGTGCACTTGCAATACTTAACGAAGCCTATACAGAGGAAGAGTTGGAAAATGGGGAAAAGAGAATATATCTTCGTTTGAAACCTCATTTGGCACCTGTGAAGGTTGCGATTGTTCCGCTTGCTAAAAATAATCCTCAGATTATGGAAAAGGCGGAGGAGTTAAGGGATAGGCTTAAAATACTCGGTATAGGAAAAATTGTGCTTGAAACATCCGGTAATGTCGGTAAATGTTACAGAAAGCATGACGAAATAGGAACACCTATTTGTTTGACGGTGGATTTTGAAACCTTGGAAAAAAGTCCTGAAACTATTACTATCAGGGATAGAGACAGTATGAGTCAGATAAGACTTCCTATGAGTGAGGTAATAAACTATATATCGAATTTCTTTAAATATGTATAACACAAGGAGGGGAAAATGAACAGACGTAAGATGATACAAAAACTTAAACGCTTTTTTGGGGCAATTCTTATTTATTCATTTTCCATTTTTGTGTGTGTAAGATTTTATACTTACTTTAAAAACCTTAATAAGGCGCATTATTATACTCTTCTTGCGGAAATCAGGAAAACTGATGAACTTAAAGAAGGGGGGATGGTGCTTCTTTCCGGAATTAAGGTCGGCAGTATTTCGAAACTTGAACTTATGAATAATTTTTCGGTAAAGGTTTTTATGAATATCGATAACGGGATTTTTATTCCTGATGACAGTTCCGTTGCTATTTATACCGACGGAATTATGGGGGCAAAGTATGTTGCGATACTTCCGGGCGGAAGTAATGATTATATGGTTGATGGGGATAGCTTTGAATATTCTCAGGACAGTGTGAATATTTCCGAAATGATTGGTATCGGTGTTTCTCAGTTTATGAAAAATAATGAAAAAGATAAGGAAAAGTAAATGTTTGGGTTTAATAAGTGTAAAGTTTTTCTTTCCTTTATTTATAAAAATAAATTTTGGCGTGAAAGTATTCCTGATTTGGAAAAACTTTCAAAACGCGTGGTCGTGAAAACTTTTAAGGCTGTTGGTGTGAAGCAGGTCAGCGGTATGGAGATAAGTATTCTTTTGACCGGGGATAAGGAAATACAGGAATTTAATAAAAACTATCGCGGTAAGGATAAACCGACGAATGTTTTGTCATTTGAAACGGGG